>CAYLJT010000174.1:0-11959 GCA_964383995.1 uncultured Polyangiaceae bacterium | reverse complement strand
ACCCTCGGCGCTTCTGGGGTCAAGCCCTGACGGGGTCGACAGGTCGTCGCTACACGCTCGGGTCACCGCTCGGTGAGGGCAGTCAAGGCCTGGTGTTCGCCGCGGCGGAGCCGTTTTCTTACCTTGCCATCAAGGTGCTTCGCCCTTCGTTCGTTCGCGCCGATCCGACTACGGCTCGCGTGGTTGTCGAGAAGGAGCATGCCAGTATGGCGCGGCTCGCGGCCCAGGCGTCGCCCTACTTGCTGCGCATGCACGACGTGGGGATCTTGCCATTTGGATCGCTCCACCTGCCGTTTCTTGCCTTCGACCGCATCAGCGAGTCTCCCACAGAACCTCTCGGGCTGACCTTCGGGGCTCGCGTTCGACACGCCTTGCAGAGCACCGGGTTTGGCTTGGATCCTCCCCGGGCCGTGCGGCTCCTCGGACGCATCGCTTCGGGCATCTTTGCCATCCACAACGCGGGCTTGGTTCATCGCGACTTGAAGCCTAGCAATGTACTGGTTGCTGGGGGCATCGACGACGAACATCCCTTCATCGCCGACTTTGGCATTGTACGCGCGGCGGGCTTGGCGCCTACCATGGGCGCCGGCTTTCGACTCGGTGCGCCGGGGTTTGCCGCTCCCGAGGTCAGCGACCCTCGGCGCGTGGGGCCCGCTTGCGATGTGTTTTCTTTCGCAGCATTGACCCACCTTGCCTTGACCGGCCTGCCCCGTTTCCAAGGCAGTGACCTTACCGTTTTGGCCCTGGTGCACAAGGAAGCGGGCACTCCCCTTCCCCAGTGCGACGGCGTCCACCCGGCGCTGCGAGACGCGTCGCTGCTGGCCGAGATCGAGGCCGTCCTGCGCCGCGCTCTCACCGCCGACGAACGACTGCGACCTTGGTCGATTCACGAGCTCTGGTCCGACCTTGGCAAGCTCTTGTGCGAGGCCCTGCAAACCGACAGCGAGCCCGCGAGCGACCAGGGCCGCCCCACGGCGGGCTTCGAGGTCAGCTTCGACGACGCTCCTCCCGACTCGGGCAGCTCTTCCCATACCCCTGACGCCTCCGATCCACACAGGGAAGACTGACATGGCCGAAGCCAAAACCGCTTCGATACGGCTTGTGGGTAGCGACGCCCCGGTCGGCAACGACGCGCCCGTACCGCACCTCTTGCGGCTTTATCCACCCTCGGCGGGCCGGCAAGTCTACCCCATCGCACCCGTCTTGTCGGTGGGCAGGGACGGCAATAGCGACGTCTGCATCGACAGCGTCGCCGTCTCCGGCCGTCACGCGGCCGTAATCTCGGACTCTGGCATGGTCACCGTCACCGACCAGGGCAGTCGCAATGGCACGTTCATCAACGGTCGACGCGTGCTCAAGGGCACGGTCCGCGAGAACGACAACCTGCGCTTCGGCGACACCGTCTTCAAACTGACACGCACCCCAGGCCTCATCGAGGGCTATCTACCCAGCGGCCAGAGGCCCGGCGAGACGATGGAAGCCGCCAGCCAACGCATGGAACACGGGCCGGTGGGAGGGTTTCGCATCGCGCAGCTCGAACGGCACCTTGCCAACCTGGCCAAAAGCGCCGTGTCCATTTTGCTCCAGGGTGAGACCGGCACCGGCAAAGAGGTGCTCGCCCGCTTCATCCACGAAAAGAGCGGGCGCAAAGGCGCGTTTGTCCCGGTCAACTGCGGCGCGCTCCCGCCCCACCTGTTGGAAGGTCAGTTCTTTGGCTCGCTGCGCGGCGCCTTCTCCGGATCGGTGCGCGAGCAACAAGGCTACTTCCGCGCCGCCAAAGGTGGCACGTTGTTTCTCGACGAGGTCGGCGACATGCCGCTGGAGGCGCAAACCACCCTGCTGCGAGCCGTGCAGTTCAAAGAGGTGGTGCCCGTCGGCGCCGACCGCGCGGAGCCGGTGGACGTGCGCATCATCTCGGCGTCGCATCGCGACCTACCCAAGATGGTGGAGCAAGGCGCCTTCCGCCGCGACCTGTTCAATCGCATCGCCGAAGATCAAACCGTCTTGCCACCCCTCCGGGAGCGCAAAGAAGACCTCTATCAGCTCTGCACAGCGCTCCTCCGTCGGCACGGGCGGCCCGAGCTGATCCTCAGCACGTTGTTCTATCTAGGGCTCTTGGAGCACCCGTTTCCAGGCAACATCCGAGAGCTGGAGAGCATCATCAAGCGGGCCCTCCCCGCCGTCCCTCCAGGGCAGAGAGAGCTGACTCCTGCGCAGCTCCCCGACCACCTGCGCAAAGCCCTGGTAGGTTATGGATCGCCCGACTACCAAAGGCCCAAGTCCGCGGACGACGAGCCCGAACAACGCATCACGGTCGACGCGCCCGTGGGCCTGGAACAAGGCCCAACCGCCGACCAACCCGCGCGCGCCGCGGCAACGGAAAAGCCCGTGCCCGACGGTTATCCAACGCGCGAAACGGTGGTGGGCATGATGCAGTACTACCGCGGAAACGTGACGGCTTCCGCCAAGGCCTTCGGGCGGTCTCGGACATGGTTTGTGGCGGTGCTCGAGTTTTATGGGTTGGACAGGCATGGGAAGGCGGCGGCCGGCGGAGACGAGACCCCTTGAGCGAGCAAATCCACCCGCGCCCGCATCGCCCGCGAAAGGCCATGTCGGGTCGAGACGTCCACGAGTCCCATCGGGTCTCCACGCCCCTCGAGCTGCTGTTTGACCTGACCTTCGTCGTGGCCATCGCGGCGGCCGCCTCCGACTTGCACCATGCTGCGGCCGCCCACCACCTCGCCGAAGGATTGCTCGGTTTCGGGACCACGTTCTTCGCGATCTGGTGGGCGTGGATGACGTTCACGTGGTTTGCGAGCGCGTACGACACGGACGACGGGCCCTATCGCCTGTTGACGATGGTGCAGATGGTCGGCGTCTTGATCCTCGCCGCGGGCGTCCCCGACGCGGCGCACGGCGACTTCCGGATCATCACGATGGGGTATGTCGTAATGCGCATCGGCCTCGTGGGCTTGTGGCTCCGCGCCGCGCGAGAGCACCCCGAGCGCCGACGCACGTGCCTGCGGTATGCGTGGGGGATCGCGGCTGTGCAGTGCCTTTGGGTCCTCCGGCTGCTCCTCCCCGCGTGGACGGGCCTGATCTCGTTTGGCGTCCTCGCGCTCGTGGAGTTCGCCATCCCCGTGTGGGCAGCGAAGGCCGGACACACGCCCTGGCACGCCCATCACATCGCCGAGCGATATGGCCTCTTCACGATTATCGTGCTGGGCGAATGCGTCCTCGGGGCATCGAACGCGGTGGCTGGCATCATCACGTCGAGCGGGTGGACCCTCGATGTCGTGCTCGTGGGCTTCGGCTCCGCCAGCCTCGTTCTGTCCCTCTGGTGGGTGTACTTTTTGGTCCCTTCGGGGGAGGCGCTGCATCACCATCGGGAGCGAGCCTTTCAATGGGGCTACGGGCACTCCCTGGTCTTCCTGTCCCTCGCGGCGTTGGGGGCGTTCTTGGGGGTCGTGGCCGATCAGCTAAAGGGCCCTTCGGGGCCCGGCGGCACAAGCCACGCAGTGACGCCGCTGTATGCCATTGCGCTCGTCGCAGGGGCGGTGGCCGTGTATTGTCGTCGGTGTGGTGGATGGCCGCTCGCGTGACGCAGACGGCCGCGCGGCTCCATGGCGTCTGGGCCGCGAGCCTCGCGGTCCTGTCGGGGGTGGTCGGCGCGGTCGGCGCGGGACTGCCGCTGTCGTGGGCGATTCCCGCGCTCACGCTGGCCCCGGCGCTCGTCATTGCCACGTTGGAGCGCGGCGCGGCGGCGCATCGGGACGCGGCGCCGACGGGGTGAAGGGCCGCCGGTGCGAGCCCGGAGGTGCCGACTGAATCAACGCGCCTCCTTCCCTCGCGCTCCGGGGTCGGGCATGCTCGACCGCATGAGCGACACCCTGCCTGCCTCGTGGCGCACCGTCCTCGGGGCCGAGATCGAGAAGCCCTATTTCCGGGATCTCCAACGCTTCCTGAGCGAAGAGCGCCAGACGCACCAGGTCTTTCCGCCTGAGGCCGAGGTCTTCTCCGCCTTCGCCCTTACCCCCTTGGACAGGGTCCGCGTCCTGTTGCTCGGACAGGACCCTTATCACGACGACGGCCAGGCCCACGGACTCTGCTTCTCCGTCCGCCCCGGCGTCCGCCCCCCGCCCTCGCTCGTGAACATCTACAAGGAGCTCGCGACCGATGTGGGCTGTCGCAGGCCGAACCACGGCCACCTCGCCTCCTGGGCCGAGCAAGGCATCCTGATGCTCAACGCCGTCCTGACGGTGCGTGCGCACACACCGAATTCTCATAAGGGCAAGGGCTGGGAGACCTTCACGGACGAGGTCATTCGCAAGGTGAGCCAGAAGAGCGAGCGCGTGGTGTTCCTCCTCTGGGGCGGCTACGCGCAAAAGAAAGAGGGCCTCATCGACGCCTCGCGCCACCTCGTGATCAAGGGCGTCCACCCGTCGCCGCTGTCCGCGAAGAGCGGCTTCTTTGGGAGCAAGCCTTTCTCCGCGGTAAACCGCGCGCTCGAGGCCTCCGGAAAGGCCCCCATCGACTGGCAGCTACCGGAGCTCTGACACGCTTCGGCGACGGTCAGAGCGCTTCGTTCGTTTTGAATGGCTATGCCTGCGAGGATGTACGCATCCCATTCAGCGGCCGCATAGCCCGCGGTGCGCGCCGCTTCGAGGGCGTCCACGAAGGGGTGCTCGGCGAGCGCTTCGGGGACCAGAGTAAGACTGTCCGCTTCGCGGAAGAAGGACCGCCTGAAAGACGGCATGCGTTCGGGCGGTCTCGGACATGGTTCGTGGCGTTGCTCGAGTATTATGGGTTGGACAGGCATGGTAAGGTGTAGGGGTCCGAGCCTGCTTTTGTGCCCGCGGGGGTATCTGCCGCACAGCCGGTGGCGTGCTCGTTTACGAACCGGACGAACCCGCGGCGCCGGACACCTCGGCTCAGGTAGCGCTCGTGGGGTTCGTAAAGAAACCTTGCACAATGGGCGAGGTCGGGCCCTGCTCCGAGAGCAAGTCGTAGCCGCAGTTGGACGTCTCCGCCGTCCCAGGGCCCTGGGCATAGCTCGGGCGCTCGCTCAGCGCGCTCAGCGACCTGACTGCCGTGTAGGTGATCGAACCGGACCCAGAGGAGAACGCCCCCGTTGTTGACGAGCGCCTGCGTCGTCGCCACTTCGACGCAAACGCCGCTCAAGGGTACGCCCCCTCCCGCAATGACGTAGTTGCTATTGCTCCCAAGCCCGTTCTTGGGCGGAGGGACCGTCCCTTCAATGGCGTGGCCGGGCGTGGCGCCCTGTTCGTTGGGCCGAGCGGGTGACGGAGGGGTGGCCATGTTCACTCTCCTGCAGGGGGTTCTCGGATGGTCGGGGATGAGCCGGGGGGTGTCAACAAGCCGAGACCAGCCGGTGCATGTCAAAGGCGCTACGGCGGCTTCATCGAAGGCGCCCCGGCCCTGCTCCTCGGCAAGGCGTCGGACTGGCTGCGACGACCCGCAGGCCGACGCGGACGACGACAGCCTGCGCGACCATGGGGAGGTTCGCGGTGTGGACGTCGACGGGGACGGTGTCAGCGGTGTGAGCTTGTGAGCTCCGGTTCGCCGATCGATGCCGCGAAAAGAGGGCCGCGTCAGCGTGTTCGCCAGATCAGATGAAAGCCGAACGTCGTCTCGACGACGGCGCTCAGCTCACCGACGCGCAGTCGTTCCAAGCCCGCTTGAAAATCGGGGACCATGGCGCCAATTGGGAAGGAACCGAGATCGCCTTGTCGTTCGGCGGCCCCCGGCTCGTCCGAATAGTCACGCACGACGGCCGCCCACGAAGCGCCCTTCATCAGCTTGACGCGCGCCTCTTCGGCCCGCGCCTTGGCTTCGTCCTTCGTGCGGGTGATTGACACCGACGCTCGCGTCGACCCGGCGTACATCACGAGGAGGTGCTTGGCGCCGAACAGGGTGTCGCCAGCGACGGGGTCGCGCAGAGTGGCTTTCGCCGGTGAGTCCCCTGCCTCCAACTCGCCATGAATCGATGCGGGATCGACTGGCTCGCGGGGCCCCAGAGCGCGCTCCACGAGGCGCCCCATGCGGGCCGCGGACTGGGCGCCAGCCAGGTAGTAGTCGCCGATCGCGAAGGCGGGAGTGCCCGAGACGTGCAGATCGTCGGCGAGGCTCTTCGCGGCCTGAATCTCCCCGTCGTGAACCTTGCTGTCGAGCGCGAGGTCGAAGCGTTTGACGTCGAGGCCAACCTCGCTCGCGATCAATGTCAGCCGATCACGTGAATAGCCGTGGGGGTCGTCCTGCTCGGCGAACAGGCGCTCGCTCATGGCCCAGAAGGCGTCGTTGCCTTTCTGCGCGAATGCCTCCATGGCCGCCGCTGCGGCGATTTCCGCGAAAGCGTGCATCGGAAGGGGGCGATGCCGAAACACCACACGCACCTTACCGGGATATTTCGCCATCACCTCGGCGACGGTCGCCTGCACTTTGCGGCTGTAAGGACACTGGTAGTCGGCGAACATCTGAATCGACACCGGCGCGCCGGGAGAGCCCTTCGAGGGGTCTGCCCGCGTCGGCTTCGGCGCGACGATGCGCTCCGGCGGCGGCGGATTCCTGGCATCCTTTTGAAGCGCTTCGTAGATCTTGTCCGCCTTCGTCCCGCTGGAGAGGAGGCCCTCGGCCCTTCGGATCTCTTCATCGATGATCTTTGCGAACCTTTCCTCCGGCTGGGCGCCGATGAGACGCCGCCCGTTGATGAAGAAGTGCGGTATCCCACTGGCATTCAGCTCTTCGGCAAGGACCTGATCGGTCTCGATCGCTTTCGCGTGTTGGCGCTTCGCGATCGCTGCCTGGACGCGCTTCGCGTCGAGACCGAGCATGCCGGCGTAGACCACGAGATCCGCGTCCTCCAATTGCTCTTGATGGGCGAAAAGAAGGTCGTGAGCACGGAAGAAGGCCTCGTCGCCTCCGCTCGCACGGGCCTCTCGCGCGAGCTCCGCGGCGGGCTCCGCGCGAGGGTGGAACGGAAGGGGGTTGTCCTTCCAAACGATGCGAAGCTTGTCCCCATAGCGCGTTTGAAGCGCCGCCAGCGTCACCTGCACCTGCTTACAGAAGGTGCAGGAGTAGTCTCCGAACTCCACGATCGTGACGAGAGCCCGCGGGTTACCCAGCGACGGTGAGCTGCCGAGCGGAACGCGCCAGACGATGACGTCATCTTGGGGGAGGCTCCTCGAACCGTCCTGCGTTCGCGGCGCGCGCTTCGGCGCCGTTCGGTAGTTCTCGTCGGAGAGCTGGGCATAGACCCGCTCGGGCGGGACGCCCTGCCTTCGAAGCGCCGCCGCGAGCTCGATTTGGTGGCGAATGATGGCCTCGAACCTCTCTCGCGGCTGGGCGCCTGAGAGGAAGACGCCATTCAAGAACGATGCGGGTGTGCCGGTGACGCCGAGGCCGTGCCCCAACGCGATTGAGCGCGCGACGCGCTCCTCGGCGACCTCACGGCTCCGGACATCTTCCAGCATGGTCCTCGAAAGGCCCACGGCCTGGGCCCAGGAAGCGATGTTGTCGTCCGTCAGATCCTTTTGATGCGAATAGGCCAGCTCGTGAAAGTGCCAGAACGCGTCGTTGCCGAGGGCCTTGTAGATCACGGCTCCTGCGATGTGCGCCGGTCGAGCTTTCGCGTGAAAGGGGAGCGGATTGTCCTTCCACACGATGCGCAACACGTCGGGACCGTATGTCTCGCGGATCGACCTCATCGTGCCCACGAGTCGGGCGCAATAGGGACATTGGAAGTCTGAGTATACGACCCAGGTGACCGGGGCCATGGGGTCCCCTTGTTGCGGATCGTCTTTCCCGACGGGCACGGCGGTCCCAGGTTCGGGATCCGAGGCAGGCGCGATCGCGGCAGGCTCGGCCCCGATGGTCTCCCCGATCGCCGACGGCGGTTCGGCCGAGGAAGACTTCGGCGCCCCCGCCTGCCCCCCAGGGGCGCCACCGCAGGCGGGGGCGAGGATCGTCAGAATCAGAAGGAGCGCCGAGAACGCAAGGCGCGCTGCGGAATACTGGGGGGTTCGCGGAGGTCGCATGACAGGCGAGCTACGGGTCGAGCCGCCGACATCTGACATACGAGCGTCGGAGCTCGCCAAGCGGAGCAGTCGGTGCGTCTCTGAAAGCGCTGTCCCACCATTCCCACCAAACCTGGATATTGTCTTCGCCCCCACCTCGCACCGCGATTCCCTGCGTGCGCTCGCCGCGAACAAAGCACGTACCTTCCGTAGCCGCGGGGGTTGACGTGCACAAGGCGCCCGTGAGAACGTGCTCTGATGCGTTTTGGTCACTCCCCGCGTCCTGATTTCGGCTCCCGCGCTGTCGCTCTCTACCTCACCTTTGCCGCCGCGCTCTCTGCGGGAATGCTGCAAGCTTGCGCAAGTGAGGGCACGGACGGTGGCTTCTTCAAGGACGGCGACGAGGACGAAGACTCCAGCGCGAGCACGAACGCCAGCGCAAGCTCGGGCGGCGTCGGGGGACAGGGCGCGGGGGGCGCTACCGGGAGCAGCACGGGAGCCGGGGGCGCGACCACGGGGGCGGGAAGCACGACCACGGGCGGCGCAACCACCGGACCCGGGAGCACGACCTCCACCGGCGGCGCGGACTGCGATGGCACGGGCGTCTGCGGCAACGCAAACACGGGCTGCATCGCGTGCACGTCCGTGACAGTCTGCTCCGCTGAAAACGACGCTTGCAACAACAACCAAGACTGCGCAGCTTATGACAACTGCATCAAGGCCTGCAGTGACATGGCCTGTGTCCAAGCCTGCAAGTCGGCACACCCGGTAGGCGCCATGCTGAGCGGCGCGCTCGTGCAGTGCGCGATCTGCGCCTGTCCAATCGACTGCAACGGCCCCGCCTCGGCCAACTGCCCGTAAGCCCGAAAGGGCGAAATACGGCTGGACCGCCGCCCCCTTGCGCGCTCATGGCTCGCATTCCGCCCCACGGGTGCGGCGCTCGCCCTGGCTGCGAGGTCGGATGGCGGACTGTCGGACCCAGAGAGCTGCGCCCTCCCTCCCAACGAGAAGCCGAGCGGCGGGCGGCACTAGAATCCTCACGGCGCGTACAAGCCCGCTTCTCCGCCGAACGCAGACTGCCATGTTGCGACGAGCGACGTGAAGTCCGTCACCTCGATGACCCCGCTCGCCTGCAAGGCCTGGAGGGGTGCAAACAACGTCGTGTCGATGTTCGCTGGTCCGCCCGCCGCCGTGATCGACGCGGGCATGAGGTTCCACGAGGCGGTGAGCAAGGTCGTGGGTGGCACGGTACCATCGGCATAGAGGGCCACAAGCTCGTCGACGCCTGCGAGGTCGTCATGCCAGGCTCCCACGGCGACGATGTTTCCGGCCGGATCGTCCTCGAAGAAGTGCTCTGGATCCTTGGGATGCCAGAGGCCGCTGACCAGCGGGTCGTTCACGTGATTGGGAGTCCCGGCGCCGATCAGGATGTCGCCCCGCCAACTGGCGCTTGGATATTTGAGGCCCGCGACGGGATCGCGGAAACGCTCCCAATGTTGAAATTCAGGCAGCGAAGGGTCCCAAATGTGGCCGCCAATCACCGTGCTGCCGCCGACGCCGAGCTGCTCTAACAAATAGGCCACATCGGTGTAGTTGTAGCCGCCGTTTTCGTGGGAGTGCGGATCGATGGCCACCCCGAGGTCTTCGTGCAGATACTGGAGCAAGTTCTTGCCACCCGTGGTTGCCATGGTAGCGGCATCCTCGTACAGCAAAGCAGCTTCCAAAAACTTCCAATCGGGTTGCAGCACCCAGGGCAACCCCCGCGCTTGCGCGAGCTCGGCCACCTGAATGAGGTTGTCGCGCAGGCCCAGGTAGGCTGTGCTGCTCCCTGGCGAGGGAAGCTGTCCCGCAGGCGTGTTGTCCTCGATGTGGGTGAAGACCACGACACGCACCACGCCCTCTTGGGGTGCGCCGCCGCTGCCCCCCGCACCCATGGTCGCCGACGAGCCGCCACCCGCCCCGTTGCCTCCGTCCCCCGCGCCACCCGAACCGCCTGCGCCACCCGCGCCCGTCGCGTCCGAGCGCGTGCCTTTGTTGGTTTGCTCCTCGCCGCAGCCCGCGGTGGTGAGAGGTAGCAGTGCGAGTGTGGCGATGAGCGAGAAGGAAGAGTAGCGCATGGTAGCTTCAGGGAAGGTAGTGTCGACCGTTGGGGGCCCATCCGTCAAGGTTTCAAGCGTGGAGCGAGCTGACGCCTCCGTTGATGCACCCGAACCGCGGTCTTGTGGCTTTTGAGGCGCCGTCGACTTCCTGTGCGCCACGCAGGAGGACATCGGGCGCTGCGCAACCGTGTCCACCAGCGCGGGCTCCGCGCCCCTCGCTGACACCCAAAGGGGGCAACTTGCAACCGTCCGCCTGATGTGTAAACATCTACACATGGCGACGAATCTTGCGCTCGACGACAAGCTCCTCGAGCAGGCCCTTCGAATCGGCGGAGAAAAAACCAAGAAGGCCACGGTCACGCAGGCGCTTCGTGAGTACATTCAGCGTCGAAAGCAGGCCGCCATTGTGGATCTCTTCGGGAAGATCGACCTGGACCCCAGCTACGACTACAAGTCGCAACGACGACGCCGATGAGCGTGCTGGTCGACACTTCGGTCTGGTCTCTGGCGCTTCGACGGCGTCGTCCAGGCGACGGCGTTCACGAGCGCGAGCTGCGCGAGCTCTTGCGTGAGGGGCGAATCGTGATGATGGGCGCAATTCGACAGGAGCTCTTGTCGGGCGTCCGCGCCGCAGAGCAGTTCAAGAAGCTGAAGCTGCGACTCCGCGCGTTCGAGGACCTTGTGCTCGTTCCTGAAGACTACGAAGAAGCAGCTGCGTGCTTCAATCGCTGTCGAGCGGCCGGCGTCCAGGGTAGCTCCGTCGATGTCCTGATCTGTGCTGTCAGCCTTCGGCGCCGATTGTCCATCTTCACGACGGACTCGGACTTCGAGCAGTACGCGAAGGTGCTGCCCTTGAAGCTCCACGAGCTACGTGAAAGGCCGCCTTCGTCCAGCTGAGCGGCGCATGCCGGTGAAGCTCGGAGTGGATGTCCCACACTACCCGTTTGCGCGATCTTACAGAGTTGACGGAAGTGGCATTCAAGATGGTTGACATGCGGTCGCCCGACCCAAAGAGGACACCTCGCGAGCAAGAGCGGCAACCTTATCCGCCACCTGCACCCAGCACGCCTCCTCGTCGACCCGGCCGGCAATGGGCACCACGTCCTCTGGTATGGGTTGAAGCGCGCCCCGCTCCCACGTCTGCCACGCGCAGGCCCGCACGAGGACAGGAACAACCGGCGGCGGCACGGGTGCGCGGCGTAGCACGTCTTGCAGCTCACGTTGTTCGCTGGAGGCAAGGTAGTCGGCGCTGAGCAGGACGACGATCACCGCGGCACGTTCGACATGCTCGGCGACGTCCGCCGCTATGTGCGCGGCCGTTGCAACGAGACCCCGGTGCCAGACGGACAGCAGGTGAGCATCTTCGTAGGGGCGCAGGTGCACGGCCAAACGCTCAACGAACCCCGCGTCCTTGACGTCGCTGGTGATGACCACGCAAGGCACCGCACCCGGATCTACCCTGGCGCTCTCCGCGTCCGGCGGCGCTGCGGGCCCAACCAGCGGCTCCCCGGGCCACACGATGCGATCACGAAAAGCCAGGGCTCCGGTGGTCAACGAAAAGCGCGTGAGCGCCGCCCGAGCCGCGCCGCTTTGGAGGCCGAGCAACCGCACCGGGTCGAGCTGCACCAAGGCGTCGGCCGCGGCACGAGCCAAGCGGTCGTGGGGCGCAAGCACGGCGCTGTCGAAGTCGTCGGGCACGGCCTCCGAGCCGCGTACCAACAGCTCCAGCACAGCACCTGTCCGAGACTCCACCGCTCCTTGCAGCTGACCGAGGGCCGTGCACGCGGCTTCCCTTACCGCCAGCGAGGCACCCTCGTCTTCGGCGAC
>CAYLJT010000173.1:0-11960 GCA_964383995.1 uncultured Polyangiaceae bacterium | reverse complement strand
CCTCGCTCGTTTCCAGGCGGTCGATGGCCAAGTGGACGAAATGCAGACGGCCGACCTCCTCGGCAGCGCGGAGCTTCAGCTCAACCACACAGCCGCAGCCCGCGCCTGGTACACGCGTGCTCGCGAGCTCGCGAAGGCGCTGGGCGATGAAATCCAGCTCGGGAGCGTGGCGCAAAACCTGGGGGTTCTCTTCCAGAGCGAAGCCCTGGCCTTGCCCGAAGGGGCTCCAGAGCGCGAGCGTTTGCTTCGCGAGGCCGTGGCTTCGGTAGAGGAGTCGCTCGCGATCAAACGCACACGGGGTGACGGGGTTGGAAGCGCGGTGTCTATCTTCCAACTCGGCATCCTCCACTTCTTTCTCGGCGCCCTCGACGAGGCCGAGCGCAACGCCCGCGAGGGCCTTGCCATCCACGAACGGCTCGACCTTCCCGATGTCTACAAGGACTACGCAAGTCTGGAGCGCATCGCCGAAGCACGCGGCGACACCACCGCCGCGACCGAGTGGCGTGCCAAGAAGGAAGCCAAAATCGCCCAGCTCGAACGCCTCGCGCGGGGGGACGGTCCTCCGCGTCTTCCACCTGGTTTACGCGAGCCTGTTATTCAGCTCTCCCAAGCCATCTACGCGGTCCGCGTCTCGCAGCAGCCTCCCCCCGCTAACATCCTCGAAGATCTTGCCAACCTTACCAGTCAGCCCGACCCCCTCGGTGCCATCGGACGGTTTCTGGACACGGTGGCTTCGGGTGGGCCCACGCCTTCGATTCCGGAGGGCCTTCCCGAGGAGATCGCCGAGGTCCTCACGGCTTTAGCCAAGGCGGTGGACGAGCTGGCACATGGATAGCCCTGTGCCGCTACGATGGGCGCGCGGGCCCGAAATCACCGTCAACGCGGGGCAAGAACGCTCGCCAACCCTGTTTCCAGTTTCATTCTGCGACGACCCTGGTAGGCTTGCGACCCCCTCAGACAACCATCACGCTCACCCCCCATCCGCCCCACGCATGACATCACCCCTCCTCGCTTTGGCTGGCTTTTTTGGCTTCTTGGGCGTCGCGCTGGGTGCCTTTGGCGCACACGGCCTGAAGCGATTTCTGGCCCAGCGCTCGGACGCGGAGCAGCGCGCGGCTTGGTGGCAAACGGGTGCTACCTACAACCTGGTCCATGCCCTTGCCATCGGCCTGGCGGCGGTTCCTCCCGAACCTTCCCGCGTGGGTAGCAGCCTTGCCGGCTGGCTGTTTGCCGGTGGGATTGTGCTGTTTTCGGGCAGCCTTTACACCATGACACTTACGGGGCGACGAGCGCTTGGCGCGGTCACCCCGTTGGGTGGGTTGTTGTTTCTGGCGGGCTGGGCGGCCCTCGCCTGGAATGCGCTTGGGCTTTGAGTCAGCGCGGATCGCGGTTTTGCCAGCTTACCATCCAGCCCGGGTATTCGCTGGGCAGGGCGCTGACTTGATCGAGCGTAGCTAGCTCTTCCGGGGCGAGCACCAGGCTCGTGGCGGCAAGGTTGTCGTCGAGCTGGCTCTCGTCCTTGGCGCCGATGATCACGCTCGTTACGTGGGGCTTCGCCAGCATCCACGCTAGGGCGACGCGCGCTACGCTGCTGTCGTGGGCCGCTGCAATCGGCCGCATTGCGCGTAGACACGCGGCGGCGCGGGCGCGATCGACCAGGGGGAAATCGAACGACGAGCGCCGGGCCCCTTCGGGCCCCTTGGTCTCTTCGCTTTCCAGATCGAATTTTCCGCTGAGCAAACCGCCCGCTAGCGGGCTCCATGGCAAGATGCCAAAGCCCTGGTCGAGGGCCACGGGCACCACTTCGCGCTCGATATCGCGCCCCGCTATCGAATAGTACACTTGCGCGCTGACGAAGCGGGCTAGATGGCGCGCGTCTTGGTGGGCGACCATCTTCATGGCAAGCCAGGCGGGTAGATTGGACCAGCCCAGGTAGCGCGCTTTGCCCGCACGGACCACCGCGTCGAGGGCGTCCAGCGTCTCTTCGATGGGCGTGGTCGGGTCGACCCCATGGATCTGAAACAAGTCGACGTGGTCGAGCTGTAGACGGCGAAGGCTCTCGTCGATCGACGACAGAATGTGCGCACGCGACAAGCCCACCTGGTTGGGCCCGGGGCCCATGCGACCGCGCACCTTGGTCGCGATCACCAGTTGATCGCGGGGGCGAGCGAGGCCGGCCAACGCGGCTCCCAGCAAACGCTCGCTGTCGCCTTCGGAGTAGACATTGGCCGTGTCGATGAAGTTGACCCCCGCGTCGAGGGCGCGACCCACGATTTTTTCCACCGCCGCGGCGCCCAACTGGCCGACCACCTTCCAGAAGCCGGCTCCACCGAAGGTCATGGTGCCTAGGCAAATTTCCGATACATAAAGGCCCGAACGTCCAAGCGGCTTGGTCTTCATCGCGCGTCTCCTCGCTTTGTTGGGACCGCCGTTGGACCAACATTGGAGCGCCCTGTCAACCCCCCGCGGAGGTCGCGCCTCGCGGGCGAGCGCGCATGGGTAGATGCACCGGGCCGCGTCAGGCTCGGTGGGTAGATCGTCTGCGCTCCTCTTGCCGTCTCCGGCACCTGCCGCGGGGTCACGCTCACGCGGCATTGCGCTGCGAGCCGCCGTCGACCGCGGCCGATTCACCGAGCTTCGCCCGTAGCCGCGCCGCGACCGAAGGCTTCAACAGCTCTCGCTCGAGAAGCCAACAAAACGCACCTTGCAGCACCTCGCGGGCGGGCCGGTAGCTCATGCCGAGGACGCGCCTGGACTTGCTCGCGTCGTAGACGAGGTGACCCTTGCCGAGGTCGTCGAGCGCGTCGAGGCTCGCCGCGGGGTCGACGCCTGTGCGCACCGCCGCGCGCTCCATGCGACCCACCAAGAGCCGCAGCAACCAGCGCGGCGGGCGAAACGTCATCGGCCGGACACCCGACAGGGACGCGATGAGAGCCGACAGCTCGCGCGGTGCGAGGTTGTCTCCTGTAATGAGGTAGCGCTCACCTCGGACACCCCGCTCCGCCGCCAGCACATGAGCGCGCGCGACGTCTCGGACATCGGTGACGCATAGACCGAAGAACAAGGGATCGCCCTGCAGCAATCCGACGAGCGCGCGCGTGGCCGGCGTGCCTCGGTAGTCGAGGGGGCCAAAGACTCCGCTCGGGTTCAGCACCACGACGTCGAGCCCTTCGCGGGCGGCCTCGAGCGCCAACTGCTCGGCGCCGATCTTGGCTTGGATGTAGGCGCTTTTGGCCTCCTTTCGGCTCGAGCGTTCGTCGAGCGGGCGCGCCACCTCCGGGCTGAACCCTACCGTCGCGGCAGAGCTGCAATGAACCACGCGGGCGACGCCGCAGGCGCGAGCGGCGGCGAGCACGTTGCGCGTACCCTCAATTCCAGGCCGCAGAATGTCATTGGGGTCAGAGGCGTAGTTGCGGTGAACGGCGCCGACGTGCATCACGATGTCGACGCCTTTCATGGCGGCCAGAACGCTGCTTGCGTCCCGGAGATCGCCCTCGCACAACCTGACATCCAGCCCCGCGAGACCTCTTCGGTCGGAGCCCGGGCGGACGAATCCGACCACCGCATGCCCCGCGTCGAGACAGGCGCGCACGACGTTGCAGCCAATGTGTCCGTTGGCTCCGGTCACCAGGATCTCGACCATGACGACCTCCGCCAGAACCTCCGTGCATTCGGTGTTCCACAACGAAAGCCAGGCCCTTGTGCCCGGGCGCGTTGCCCGTGGTAGAATCTTTGCGCGCCAGCCTTGCGACAGCGACTGCAGGCCATGCGTGGCCTTTCCGGTACCAAGGCGGCTCCGTGGGAAGATCCACCGTGGGCCTCGTTGACTTGTCACCGACCGTCCGCTAGACACCGCGCCATGCTCCGAAGTGTGCTCGGGTCGAACATCGCGTTGGCATTTTTCGTTTGCATGGCCACGCTGGGCGCGGGCTGCAGCTCGGAGCAAGCCAGCGCAACCGCGGGCGGTGGCGGCTCGACGGCCTCCACCTCCACGAGCGCGGGCGGCGGCGGCGCGGGCGGCGGCCCCGTCCTCGACGAAACCAAGGGCTGCTCCGACGATATTTTGCTCTACGAGGCCTCGGCCAATCCAGCCGAGCGGGGTCCCTGGGCCGTGGGCGCCAAAACGGCCACCGTGGGCGGTCTGACCACGGAGGTTTGGTACCCCGCCGAGCTGGGTAGCGACAAGGGCCAACAGGCCGTCACGTACGACCTGCGCCAATGGCTTCCTGCCTCCGAGATGGGTAAGATTCCAGACGAGGCCACGCCTTTCCAGACCTGCGGTTGCTATCGCGACCTACCCGTCGACGCAGCCCACGGTCCCTACCCGGTAATCGTGTTCGTGCACGGCACCGCGGGGTTTCGCACCCAGTCCTTGGCCCACATGGAACACTGGGCGAGCCGCGGTTTTGTGGTGGTTGCGGCGGACCACCCGGGACTTTATCTGGGCGATGCCCTCGACTTCAACCTCTCCAACGACCTCCCTGGAGACGTCGGCACCCTGCTTGGCGCTCTCGCCGCCCCAGCGGGAGATCTGGCCTTTCTGGAAGGGCGCATCGACATGACACACATAGGCCTTTCCGGTCACAGCGCGGGCGGCGGCGCGATCGAAGACTTGGGCGGTACACCCGGCGTGCGCGTGCTCATCCCCCTGGCCGCGGGCGGCACCACCCCGGCTGCCACGCTGGAGTCCACCTTGGTGATGGGCGGGCTCAACGACAAGGTCATCGACTATTCGAACCAGGTCGACGGATACAACAGCTCGGCGGCTACAAAACGCCTAGTTGGCGTGGGAAACACGGGCCACCTCCTCCCCACCGATCTTTGTTGGATGACCACCGCAGCGGGGCAGGACATCGTGGAGACGGCGACGATGTACGGTATCAAGAATGCCAACCTTGCCTCGGGCCTCTTTGATTGTCCCGAGGATCAACTGTCGCAAGAGCTCTCGCGCGAAATTGTCAACTACGCGACCACCGCCGCCTTCGAGGAAAAACTGCTGTGCAAAGCGGGCAGTCCGTTCGCCGACCTCCAGGCGAAGTACCCCGACGTCGCGGATTTCCAGGAGCAACTGGAGTAGGACCACGGGCGCGCATACCTGCGCACAAGCTGCAGCAGCGCTGGCCTGTCGCGAAGCACAAGGTCAGCCGTCAGGCGCTGGGCCCAGCACCTGTGGGATGGACTTGGCGTCACCCTCATCCTCGCGAAGGCGGGCAAGGGCCTGGCGCAGCTGGTTGCAGGCCGGTTGAAAAGGGGTGATGGTGCTTCGAAAGCGGTGGCCGATGACGTTGTCCACGTGTTAAGCTAAGCCATGAGCAAACAAGGCCTTACCCCTTCGCCGGACCCCATCGTGCGAACGGTAGGACGCCGTAGCCAGGCCCCCGCAGGGACGTTGCCTTCCGCTGCGGCTCGCTCGGCGCTGACGGCCATGGCTCAGTATCGCACGCGGGCCCCCAAGGGCATTTTCTTTTACAGAAATCACGAAGAGATGGACGCCGACCGGTTGCGATGGACCGTCGAAGCGATGGTCGAACGGGCGAAGCGTGGCTGAATACACGCGCCCTGCCACTTGGGACGACGTAAGACACCTCGCCACACTGCTTCAGGCGGAAGGCACACGCTGGGCGCTCATTGGGGGCTACGCCATCGCGGCCCATGGGTTTGTGCGATTTTCCGAGGACATTGACATCTTGGTCGAGCCATCGAAGGAAAATACGCAGCGCTGGATTCGTGGATGGGGTGAGGTTGCCGTTGTTGGGGCTTCAAGGTTTGCTCCTGACGAAGGAGGGCATGCGGGACAAGGACCACGCCGACGCTGGTGCTGAAAGCCGCCCTCGCGGCACGCAGGTCGGAAAAGGCCTAGCCAGTCGCGTTCACTGGCGAGGCTGCCTTCGAGGAAAAAAGCCGCAGCAACGCTGGCCTGTCGCGAGGCACAAGGTCAGCCTTCAGGCGCTGGCCCCAGCATCTGTCGCCGAAGCCTTGACGCCCGCCACCTCTTCGAGCTCGCACAACGACGTCTCCAGATCGTCGATGATGCGCTGGCAGCTCGGCACCGAGCGGCGACAAGCGACCACGCCAAAATCGAGCTGATCCGCGTTGCTCAAGAGCGTGATGTTCATCGCGAAACCATGATAAACTGCGCTGAGCGGGTACATGCCGTCGAGCCGTGCGCCGTTCCAATAGCTGCGCGTCTTGGGGCCCGGCACATTCGAGATCACTGTGCTGAAGGGAGGAAAACGGTCGCCTAGGCCGAGCATACTGACCAGCAGCGCAGGGGCCGCGGTAACCTGGGTGAAGAGCATCACCTCTTTGGCATTCAAGCCGCGCAGCATGTCTTTGCCACCCGCCATCGACGCGCGGGTCGCGGCAAAACGTTGCGCTGGATCGGCAAGGTGGGTGGCAAGGTTGGCGGTCAGCGCACCAACTGCGTTGGAAGGACCGTCGTCGTCGTCGCCACGCAGTGACACCGGGGTTAGCGCGGTGAGAGGCTCGGTCGGCAGCTCGCCGCGCGCGAGGAGATAGCGCCGCAGCGCTCCGCCGCACATAGCAAGTACGACGTCGTTGATGGTCCCTCCCATGGCCTTACCCACCGCGCGCACCCGATCGATGGCGTAGCTTTGCGCCACAAAGCGCCGGGCCCCGGTGATTTTGGAGCTGATGCTGGTGGCCGGCGTGCGATTCCAGGCGGTGGTCACCTCGTGCTCCTGCGGACGCAACCACGCCTTTGCGTAGCGACCGAGGACCTTCACCACGTTCGTGCTCAAGCCAAAGCTCTCGCGCAGCACCTCGGCCACGGCCTTGATCTCACCCTCGGTGGGCGGCGTCGGCGCCGGGCGGCCGCGAGCCGCCATCGCTCGTTGGTAAGCTTCGACGGAAAACGGCGAAAATTCCCGCCGCTCTGCGGGATCGGATGACAGAATGGATTGCGCCAGCCGAACGCCGCGCACGCCGTCCACCGCCGCGTGGTGAATCTTGGAGTACAGGGCGAATTGACGGTTGGCGAGCCCCTCGATGACATGAATCTCCCACAGCGGGCGGTGCCGATCGAGCAGCGTCTGATGCAGGCGCGCCGCGAGGGCAAAGAGCTCGCGGTAGCGACCGGGCTTGGGCAGCGCCGAGTGTCGAACGTGGTACTCGGCATCGAGCTCGTCGTCGGGCTCCCACGACGCGCCGAGCGGGCCCATTTTGATCTTGTGACCGAACGGTCGCTGGTAAGCGGTCGCCCCGCGCAGCAGTCGAATCTGCTCGGCCAAATGCTCGCTCTCATCGGCGCCTTCGGGCAGCGTGAACAGATAAAGTCCGCCGACGTGCATGGGCGTCTCGCGGGACTCGGCCAAAAGAAAACCGCTGTCGAGGGGGCTTAGTCGGTGCACCCTCGCATTCTACCTGCAGCGCGTCCGGATCGGCACGCGAAGTGTGAGCCCACGTCGCCAAGCTCGCTTTCAAGAGGCTCCGTAGGGCGAGATGCGGCGCCGCGGTGGGACCGAGACCGGGCGTGTCATCGCGATCGCGCGTGACCGGACGCAGGGTGCATGGGCGCGAGACGCTGGACTTGTGCCTGTAGCACTCTTGTGATACGCAAGACTCGAGGAAGCTCGCCATGTCCACCACGACCATTCGCCTTCCGACAGAGCTCAAAGCGCGTGTGGCGCTTGCCGCCAAGCGAGCGGGAAAAACCGCGCACGGCTTCATTTTGGAGGCCATCGCAGAGAAAGCCGAACAGGAGGAAAGGCGGGGCGATTTCTACGGCGTGGCAGAAAAGCGCTACGCGGAGATTGTGGCCTCGGGAAAGACCATTTCCTGGGATGAGATGCGCCACTACCTCGAAGAGCGCGTGGCCGGCAGGGTCGCGCCTCGACCGCGTCCGCGAAAACTGGCCCGCTGAAGATGTCGCGGATCGAGCTGGCGGCTGAGGTATTTGGCGATTTGGAGCGCATCCTGGAGCACCTTGAACAATACGAGGTGGAAAACCTCTCCGCGCGCGCAAACGAAATCATTCAGGCGGTCGCGGTGTTGGAACAGAATCCGCTGATTGGACGGCCTGTTCACGTCGACATGAGAGAGCTCGTGATCGGGCGCCGCTCGCGCGGCTACGTGGCTCTCTACCGTTACGTCGTGGAGATCGACACCGTGTTTGTACTGGCCGTGCGCAGCCAGCGGGAGGCGGGCTACACGAGGACGTGATGGTTCCGGAAATCTGCTGCACCACGTTCCGGAAAACCTGCGGCCCCGACCGAGAAGGAACCCGCAGCATGACCGGGGTGCTATGAGTGTCGATCATGGCTGCACCTGCCTCGCCTTCGGCCGACCCGCGATCCATGTGCTACCGCTGCATGCGGCCGGAGAGCGTCTGCTATTGCCGTGTGACGCCGACGATTCAGGCGCAAACGCCCGTACTGTTCTTGCAGCATCCACGCGAAGAGCTGGTGGCCATCGGTACGGCGCGCATGGCGTCGTTGTGCCTTGCGCAATCTCGCCTGGTCGTGGGCACCGAGCTTGACGAACATCCGCTGGTGCGCCCGGTGCTGGACGATCGGGAACGCGCGGCCATCTTGCTGTGGCCCGGTCCGGGCGCCCGTGATCTGGCAACCGACCCTCCTTCGGGGAAGACCACGCTGGTGGTTGTCGATGGCACCTGGCCCCTGGCGAAGAAGCTCGTGCGCCTCAATCCCCGCTTGGCCGCCCTGCCCCGCTATGGTCTGACGCCCGCGCGCCCGAGCGAGTACCGTATTCGCAAGGAGCCGACCGAGACGTGCGTGTCCACCCTCGAAGCGGTGATCGAGGCGTTGTCGCTGCTGGAGGGCGACCGAGCCCGCTTCGAGCCCATGATGACGCCGTTTCGAGCCATGATCGACGCGCAGATTGCCCACGCCGCGGAGGCCGCGCGCACGGGGCGGAGTCGGCATGCCAGGAGCCCGCGCGCCCCTCGCCCGCGGCCTGTGCCCGCGCTGCTGCGCGAGCGTCGCGGCGTCGTGGTGGTGTGCGGTGAGGCCAACGCCTGGCCACGCCGTGGCTCGGCGAATCCGCCACCGGATGAGCTTGTGCAGTGGTTGGCCGTGCGCCTCGACGACGAAGGAAACCCGACCGACGCTCGTTTCGACGTGATCATCCGACCCCGTCAAGCGCTGTCTGAGACAACTCCCTACCATACCCAGCTCCCGGCCGCCGAGCTGGCAGCGGGCAGCACGTTCGCCGACTTCCACGAAAGCTGGCGGAGGTTCGTGAGGGAAGACGACGTCGTGGTTTTCTGGGGGACGTACGCCGCCGTTCTGCTCAAAAAAGAGGGCGGTTTCATCCCCGAAAGCTCGGTCGACTTGCGCCTTGCCATGACGCACTTCCTCGGCGACAAGCTGGGCACCCAATACGATCTGGCGCTGCGCCTCGGCCTCGCCCATGCGCCGCTCGGCAAGGGTCGCGGCGGTGCCCGCCTCGGCAGCAGCGCCGCGCTCACGAGCTTTCTGATCCGCGAGGCGCGCGGGGTCGCCACACCGTCGTTCCGCGCTGGGCTCGCCCTCTCGCATGCATCGCCTTAGCCACCGCCTAACGAAATACCGAAGTTGTCGCCCGCCGAGCAGGTGTCTGCGACCCCCGACACTTCGCGGTTGATCTCCACCTCGCCTGTGGTCTTCAGACCGTCGTCCGGGCTGCCGAAGATGATCTCGATCTCGCCGGCGGCCACATCCACCGTGCCGCTGCTGCCTGCCAGTGCGGTCACGATGTCCCTGGGGATGCCCACCACCAGATCGGCGTAGCCGTCCGCGTTGAAGTCCCCACGCGCCAAGGCGCTGCCGAAGCCTTCGTTGGCTTGCGGCTTGCCGGCAAGGTCGTGGTAGTCCTGCGCAAAGAACTGGTCACCGATGGCCGAAAGACCGTTGTTTCGCCCGTACAGCACGTTGACCGCGCCGGCCCCCGTCACGCCGCCTTCCTTTTCGTCCGGGACACCGATGGCAAGGTCGTCGTAGCCATCGCCGTTGAAATCGGCGGAGATTAGCGCGGATCCGAAGTGATCATCGGCCTCGGCGGCACCTTCCACGAGCACCGCCGCCTGCGAGAAAAACTCCTCTTCCACGGTGCTGAAGCCCGAAGCGCTGCTCAAAAGGGCGAGGATCGCGCCGGCCTCATCCCCTCCCCAATCTTCGCCCGGAATCCCCACGGCCAAGTCCTTGCGCCCGTCGCCGTTGAAGTCCCCTACCGCGAAGGCCGAGCCAAAGCGGTCGCCCTCCTCCGACGTCCCTGGAACGCCGGTCAAGAGGCCATCCTGTTGAATGACCTGCGCTGGCTCGAAGGTAAGGCCCGAGCCTTCATCGCGCCGGTAGTGCACGATGTGCCCCGAGTCTTTCCTGGTATTGGCGGGATCTTCAGGGAGGTAGTCGGCGAGCGGCACGCCGACAATGACGTCCGCGGTGCCTGTACCGTCGAAATCCGCCACCGCCACGGCGGCGCCGAAGTGGGCCAGCTTCTCGGGTGGTTGGTGGTGGGGCAGTTCGAGGGCCGTGTCGCGGGCGTCCAGCACCTTGAAGCTTGAAAAACCTTGACTACCGCGGTTTCCAGCGGCCAAAACCACCGCGCCCGCTTGCTCAATCAACACGCCGTCCGAGCTCGCAACCGAGCGCTCGGGCACACCGATGGCAAGGTCCGTCCGCCCATCATGGTCGATGTCACCGGCGGCGAGCACGCTGCCAAAGTGGTCCTTCGCCCGCACCGGGAGCGCGACGCTGATGTCGAAGGACACCGATCCGGAGGAGGTTAGACCTACCCCTGCCCGCCCATAAAGGATCGTCACCGTCCCGGCCTCGATGGTCGCGCCACCGCCGGCCGCGTTGCGTTCACCGGGCGTCCCGATGGCAAGGTCGGTCACGTGGTCACCGTCGAAATCTGCTGCGACAATCGCGGCTCCGAAACGATCGCCCACCCCCGCGTCTCCCGGGACGCCAGCGGTCTCTTGTGTCCACACCTCATCGTTCGCAAAGGAGAGGCTCGTGCCGTCTCCATAAAACACGTGGACGCTGCCCGCGTCGCCCAACAACCCCTTGGCCGTGAGCACGTCGTCGTCGGGCACGCCAACGGCAAGATCCGCGATGCCATCGCCGTTGAAATCCGCGATGGGCACACCGAGCGAGGAGCTGGCGGCAAGCTCGGCTCGAGCGACCGGCTCTTCGGTAGAGACCGTGCACCCGGCGGCAAAGAATGACAGTAGGACGGGGACGAGGGGAATGGCTCTTGTCATGCGAGGCAGCGTGCGACCTCGCGCCCGCGCCGTGAATCCCGCCGCGGTCTATGGCAGGTATAGTCCTAACCTATCTGCCACGCCGCGCGCGCCTGCGCAGGCCTTCGACCAACGCCAGGGTGAAGACGCTCAACGCGCCCAACGCGCCGTCGTCGCGCGCGGGGCCCAGTGCGCAGCCGCCCCCGCGCAGACCACCGTCCACGCCGTTCGAGCCGCCGTTGGCGGCGCCGCCGGTGCCCGCGCCGCTGCCGCTGCCGCTGCCCGCACCACTGCCGCTGTTGCCGCCGCCACTGCCCGCCGCGCCCGAGCTCGTACCCGTCGCGCCACTGCCATTTCCGCCGTTCTCCAGCGGATCGGCGATGCACGCACCCGCAAAACATTGACCTACCACGCCGTCTGCCGTGCAAGGCGCGCCGTCCGGTCGATTGACACCCACGCACGCGCCGTCGACACAGCCATCATCGGTGCACGACTGACCATCATCGCAAGGCGCCCCCTCGGGCGCGTTGGGCGTGGAGCACACGCCCGTCAACAAGTCGCACGTGCCCACGGCATGGCAGACGTCCGCCGCCTGACACACGACCGGGTTGGGCTGCACGTCGCACAAGTCGATCTTGCACGTCGAGCTGCAGCCGTCGCCGTCGGACGTATTGCCGTCGTCACACTCTTCGCCCGCTTCGGTGACAAGCCCGTCGCCGCAACTGGCCACCACGTGGAGATTGCAGTCGAGCTTGCC
>CAYLJT010000172.1:0-12033 GCA_964383995.1 uncultured Polyangiaceae bacterium | reverse complement strand
TGCGCGATGTCGGCCCTGAGATCCGTACGCAGCCCACTTTGTCGCGGTACATCGACACCATCCTCTGGCCTGAAAAGCCTGTTGCGGCGTGGCCAAACGACACCGTGAAGCTTGTGAAACCCTCAGGTGCCCGTGGCGAGGTTCCAGACGAAAAGAAAGAATGACCAGCCCGGAACTCCTACTGACGAGAACGAGGAGTCTAGCTCGCAGATGGTGCAGCCGGCCACCATCGCGGCGCGGCGTCCCGCGGTCGCCACGCTTTGCTCACGATGGCCGCAGCACATCTGCACGTTGGGCAGCAATTTCCGGCGGGAAGCGACCGGCTCGGGACCGAAGCGGGCCGGCATGCTACAGTCGCACGCCTGGCGCGAAAGGAGACCTCGTGAAACACTCCGTTGTTTCTCTCGGCTTATTTTCAATTCTCGCCATTACGGCTTGTTCGTCCTCGGATTCCAACCTCACGGGAGCGACCAAGAGTGCTGATGTGGAGGCGGGAATTGTCACGGCCGCTGGTTCGTGCTGGTCCGCCCCGCCTCGCCCCATGAAGCCGGATTGGAAAATTGCCCAGTGCCAATGGGAAAAGGACCGACCCGCGGGCGTCGATTACATGACGCCGTGGATTACAGCGGCAACCGGATACGGCAACGAGTACCCGTTTCCGACCGTGGAAGTCGCCTGGATTGCGGTGTACGGCCAGGCCGCCAACGGACCAGTTTACGAGCTCTACTACACGGCGCGCGGGGATCACGGCTTGGATACAAACGCAGGCTGGGGGAGCCGCAGCGCGGACGGCCTCTGGTTCGGAGGTGTTGCCATTCAACCCTTCCAACTCAACGAAGGCGAGGTCGCAAGTATCGTCCTAAGCCAACCGTTCGGGCAGGACATAGCACATGCGTGGAGCCGCGGTCCTCACATCGTTTTGCCTCACGGCGTCGACGACGTGTGGCTCGAAGCAAAGGTACGCCTCTCGGGCGACGCGCGCCTTCAGGTAGGCTTCGACTGGTACGCGACCTCTACAGGAGCTGAGAGCCTCGCTGGCCAGGGGGCGACGAGTCCTTTCATTAGCGGTCTTACGTGCGGAAGCGGATGGGTCGTGCTTGCGTCTCCTCGACGCGGCGTCCCGTGGAAGTGCGACACGCTGGTAAACTTAGCAAGCGGGCAACCGGGGCTGCCTAGTCAGCCGGTCGGCAACCAGGGGACCACGAATTGGACATTTGATTTCACGATCAACATCGCACCACAAGAAGCGCTGACTGTTTTTCGCAAGGGCTCAGCATGGGAGGCTATTCCGGTGACGCCGCTTGGGAACAGCAAGTATCAGGCGACTACTTCCACGTTTGTCGCATCAGACGTTCTCGTAATTGAGTGGACGACAAACGGACAGAAGCACTGGGCATGCGAGATGGTGTCCGGAAGCCCGAAGCTGTGGACGCAACTCACTGCCGTTGACCCTTCCGGCAAGACCTACACCTCAAAGGCGGTCAGCTATGGCTCCGGCTGCGACGTTGGCCTTAAATGAGCTCCAGGAGCGCCAGCGAGGGCCCGTGCTCTGAGGCGATAGCACCCACAAATCGACAAAATTTCTCAAAACCACCGAAGTCGCGCGGAAGTCGCCAGCCGCGTGAGGCAGCAGATCCAGCGATAATCAGCGGCATCGTGCCCGAGCCGCCCAACGGAATAGCGTTTTCGCAGCGGCGCACCGCGGCGAGCCTGCGAGCGGCGGGGCGGCCGTCGTTAAGACGCTTGTTGAAGGAGCCCGGTCGGCGGAGTAGGTTTGACTACGGAGATTTCGCGACGCGCCAGGTTCATCGCCGAGGGTCCGGAGGGAGCTTGATGCCTCGTAGGGAGACTTGTCGTGGACTTTTGTGAGGTATCGGGGGAGAAATGTTCTCGACTCCAGGGCAATCTGAGCGAGCCTTGATGATGAAAAGCTCCCGAGGGACAAAGGGCCCGTCGGAGCCGTTGTGAAGCTTCTCGAAATAGGGCTGGGTAGGCCGTCGAAGGCATCAGTTGTGGTTCGCCGTGGCTCAAGCTCTCGGTGGAGCTCGCGCCCGCTCTTCTCGATCGCCAGCGGTTCGCGCCAAGAACACGAGGCAATCCTCCGGGAACAATTGCCTTCCACGGCCCCTTCCACGGCGCAGCGTTCCCGTCCCGCACTTCGGACAGGAGACACTGCGCGGCGCCAGCAGAGCGTCCGAGACAGAGGGCTGGATACCGGGGTCGTTTTCCAAAAGAGCAACTGCAAGCTCCGAGGATCGCGCGGTGCCGTGGATGAAGCAACCTGAAGCCCTGCACACGATGCAAACCCTTGGGCAAGACATGTTACAGGAAGCGGCGAAAAAATTCTTGTTCTGGCAAGGTCATGATCTTCTTCAGCCCGTCGCGGCTGTCCCGGTATCGGAAGGTGAGAGTCTCATGGTCGTGCATCAGGATGGCTTTCTCGGACGGGGCCGCGTTGCGTCTTGCGGACGTAGCGACCGAGGTACTGAAGGACGGCGTCGGTGCAATGTCACGGACGTAAACACTGGCTTTGATTTTCTGGGCGTCACGACACGCAAGCACCATGGCAAGCTGCCCATGAGACCCTCACGCAGGAACCTGTTGGGCTTCCTGAAGGGCATCCGCCTGGCCATCAAGGCGCACCCTCACACTTCGGGTGGCCGACAGTGGCCGACCCAATTCGCCTGCCAAACCCTCGGACAAGAGGCTGGGCGAATTATTACCGCCACCTGGTGTCGATTCGCGCTTTCACCCAAGTCGACCGTGCAATCTTCCGCGCTACTACCCGCTGGATTCGGCGACATCATTCGGGTATAAGTCGAAAGCGGCTCTGGCCGCAGTAACTTCCGGCGCCGCGAGAATCGAGTCTTGGTGTTCTTCGCCGCAACCAGAAAACCCAAGGGTGCAATCAGCTGCCTGAACCTCTCTAAGGCCCGCAGCCTACGCATCACGCGGCACGTCAAGACGCGCAGCGAGGCTACGGCCTTCGACGCCGAGCATCAGGACTACTTCCGGCTCCGCCGGGTGGTTCAGAAAAGGGCCGACGAGCGCGGCTTGTTGGGTTTTGGGGAAGGTGCGTCGCGTCGTCCGCAACCACGACAATCTCAACCGGGTCGCGAAAAAAGCGGCTCATGGAAGGGCTTGAGCCGTATGATGCGAAAGTATCACGTACGGTTCTTACGGGAGTCCGGGGGTCGTAAAGGCCCCGGCTTACCCGGCGGCAGACCGCCGAAGGTGCCACGCAAGATGCGAAGAGCCATGACGCCACCGCCTCTCGTCATCGCACTTGCTAGACCTCCCCTCCGCAGGCAACTTCGACATTTCTGAATATGAGTATGACAACAACAGTCATTCAAAAGCCGAAAGATAATTACCAGTAAACATGAGCCGCAAGAAGATCTTTGTCAGCTACTCACGTGATGATGAGAAGTGGCGCAAGCGTCTCGTCGACCAGCTCTCAGTGATCGAGCAGGCGGGGCACATCGATATCTGGTGCGACCGCAAGTTGACACCGGGAGAGGACTGGGTGCGTCGACTGGACGAGGAGATGTCGACGGCTCGCGTTGCCGTACTATTGGTGTCTGCTTCGTTCCTTACCTCCCAATTCATCCTGAAGCACGAGGTCCCACAACTTTTCAAGCGTCATGAGCACGATGGGATGATCGTGTATCCCCTGCTCGTTCGAGCCTGCCCCTGGAAGGACGTTCCTTGGGTGGCGCGAATGCAGCTACGCCCAGCGGACGGAAAAGCTATCTCCGCGCTCCGTGGCGCCCGGGTGGACCAAATTCTGGCCGAAGCGGCGTCCGAGATCGCAGAGCTCACACGAATGCCCAACATTGCCGCCGCCCCCGCAAATGGTACTCCAACTGGGAAGCGTACAAGCCGACCCCGATTCGCTGCGCGTAAGCATGTCCCCCCCCTCGTTCCCTCGAATGCCGCGGACCCGGAGCAAGAACGCACCGCAGCAGCGGCACTCTCTCGCCCGGCGCCGCGTCAAACCTTAAGGGAGTCCTTCGCCGATGCAGTTCGGCCGTTTCAGGTCATGTACCTGGAGCAGCGCTCTGGGAACATCGATGCGCTCGTCGAGACAACACGGCGCTCAGCTATCGGACCCACAGACGAGTCAACAGGGAAACGCTTCGCTGTGAAGTTGATCGAAGACCCAAGCGACAGCACACGCGCCGGCGCCCCCGCATCTGTCACTCTTAAGGCCGGTCAAATTCGTTATTGGCTTTCGAGCACTGAGCCCGTGCTTCTTGTCGTACGCAACTTGGCCGCGCGTGCACTTTACTGGCGATGGATCGACGACGAACTCGCCCACGAGCTTTCCACGCATGACCCTGCGTGGTTCACTAACGACGACGTGCGCATTCACCTCCCAGCAGTGGATCATACGGATGGCGGTGCTCTCCGAGGCATTGAAGTTCACCTGGCCGCTGCCGAGATGCGCAGTACGCGGCCACTACTGTTGCCGGGAATGTATAGAAGGATACACGAGCGCGCGAAGAGTACCGCTGCAGAACTCGTGGATCTATCCCGAGTTGCTGGATTTGAGAGCGTGCAAGGCCGCCTTGCCGATCTTGAGAAGCGCCTCAGACGCGCCACCTATGTAGTCGCCATCGCAGGTCCGGCCCGGGCTGGAAAGAGCACGTTGATAAACGCATTGCTTGGCGCTTCGGTAAGCCCTACAGGGAAGTTTCCAACTACTGCGGTCACCATTCTCGCAACTGCGGGAGAGCGCAACGAAACCGAAATTCTCTTCAAGGATGGCCGCAGTGAGGTAGGTCCTGCAGATGCCTCGTTCTTGGCGAAGTTTGCGACAATCGAACAGAATCCGGACAACGAGCGCGGGGTGCGACTTGCGAACGTTCGCCTGAGCAATACATTCCTGGAACTTGGAGTATCGCTACTAGACGCTCCGGGACTCCACGATCCTAGCGAAGAGATTCGCAAAATCACAGATGCGGCGCTTCGCACCGCGCATGCGGTTCTGTATGTAATGGACGTGTCTCCCGCGAAAACCGGGGGGTTCTTTGTATCGGCCCAAGTGGTTGCGGACTTAACGTATCTGCGTTCAGCTGCGGAGCGACTCTTCGTTGTTCTCAACAAGGACGACGAGCTCGGGCCGGAGGATAGAGCGGGTGTGAAGCAGTATGTCGAGCGTACTCTTCAGAAATACGGAGTATGGGAGCACTTGCCGCGACCGCCGATGTTCGTTAGCGGAGCGAGGGGCGTGGTCTTGGCGCCAGGACGGGGGGGCAGGCGACTCTCCAATTGCCGAACTTGAAAACGCCGTATGGTCCCATCTTCTGAAGTCGAACAGCACCGGCTGGCATCGACTTCGGGCTGCCGCGACGGAACTTACGCGGGGAGCCCAAGACTTTGTCGCAATCTTGCAGGCGCGACGCATTGACGGCGCCGAGGCGGCAAAACTGACACAATGGTTCGAGTCGTGCCAAGCAAAACAACAAGAGCTCACACGGGAGTGCAAGAAGCGCGCGGAAAACGGTTCGGCCACCGCGGCTCAGCGCCTGGAAGAGTTGCGCGCGCAGATTCGTGGTGATCTTGAGAAGCGCCTCAAGGGCATCGCATTGAACGCACCATTGCCCTCCTCTGCTCAGCTCAAGGAAGAACTGATACCGAAACTGCACGAGGCACTTTCCTCGACTTGGCAAGAGTTGGCTGACGAACTAGAGCGATTCTCCGTTGGCGTCGGAAGCGAGATCGAGCAAACGCTCCAGCAGGCAAGGCTTGTTGTGGGCGTCCCGGCAGGAATGCAGTTTGTAGCGTCTCCTCTTCCGGATTTCGGCAGCAACAGCGACGCTGCGTCGCCAGAAGCCTTGTCGGGCCTCTTATGGGGCGGGCTAATCGGTCTTCTTCTAGCCGAGGTCTCACCACTTCTCACTCCCTGGTTGGCGGCGGGCGGCTGGTTCGTGGGGCTGCTCTTTGGAAAGGAGAAGCAACGAGCGCGAGCGATCGCGAAGATTGTCTTGAAGACGGATGAATACGTGCAGTCCGCCATCGACGCGTTCTTAAGTGATATTCGGACAAAAGCGATAGGTTTTTCGGATATGTTGACGCACCACATACATGATCGAATGGCTGTCTTTATTCGAGACCTTAAGTTGCAGATTGCCAGGCTTGGAACGCCGTTAGAGCTAGCGGAGCACGAAAAGCTGGAAACAGTGGAACGAAAGGTCCAAAGCGCCCTTATCGCACTCGAAGACATAATCCATGAGATCTCGACGATGCAACCGCACGGGAGCATTCGAATCGGCGATCGGATGACGGCAGGACCGACTAATCGCAAGCTGCCCGGGTTGGCGGCCTCTCAGGAGCATCCAACCCTGACATCATGAAGAAATAGGGTAGGAAGGCCCGCTTTCGTTCCGGCCCGCCTCCCTCCGAACCGTGCCGGCGGACTTCCCACACACGGCTCTTCGGTCAGTGGGCTCCTTTCGAAGACTGGCACGCTACTACCCTGGGTGCGGCCATCGTAAACAGCCCGAGCTTCGCGAAGTACTCGTTGGTCCAATCATGATGGCACCATCCCCTTCCTACCCCCCGCTTCACTGTTGCGCCGGAGCAGCATGCTGCGAAGCCGCATGCGTATCCAGGCATCCAGGGATGGGAAGGTTTTTTGGAGCTGTGTTTGAAGTACTCGAACCACCCCCACAACGCCCCCCACACCGTCGCGTTGAGGCGGGGAATGTTGGTTGCCCAGCTACTGCTATTCAGACGCCTCGTCAGCTCGCGGACTCGGTCCTTGAAGCTCACCAGGCTTCTCTTGCGTGGCCTCTTGCTGCTTCGGTGGAAGTGGTAACCGAGAAGACCCTCGCGACGGGCTCGCCGGCGAAACCAGCGACGAATTGGAGCGGACCTATACTCAAGCGTCGAGTCGGTCCGTATTAGGCACAACCGTGTTGCGGTCGACGTACAGCAAGCCGTCGCAACCCAAGGCCAGCGCATAGGCCTTGAGCGCCTTCAAGGCTGGCCCCTGCGTGACGTTGCCCACGGCGTCGAACTTACTGCCATGGCAATTGCACTTGATGCCGCCATTGGCGAGGATGGTGCCGAGCGCCTTGCCTTGGCTCATCTCGTCCATGTCGCAGTGTTGGTGCGGGCAGTCGGACGTCAACGCGTAGAGGCCCCCCGCGTCGCGGCCGATGAGCACCTTGGAGCCTGGCACGATGTGCAGGCCGTCGGTGATGTAGTCGCCCGGGGCGCCCACCGCGTTGCCCGGAGGGTCTTGACATCCGCCGCCGCCTGCGCCCCCCGCGCCGGTCGTACCGCTGGTCGCCGTGCTGGAGTTCGTCGCGCCACCCCCGCCTCCGGCCCCGTTGCTGGTCGACGAGCTCCCTCCCCCGCTGCCATCGCCTGTGCTCGTCGCGCCGTCGCTGCCTCCGGTGTCCGAGACAGAATCGGTGGACGAGCCGCAAGCCGGTAGCGCCATCGACGCGGTCGCTGCGCCGAGGACCTTGAGAAAACGACGACGTTGCTCCATGAAGAAAAAAACCTCTGCGCGAGGGCTCGCGCGCTCAATGTCTTCCCTTTAGCTTTGCACATCTAGCCCGGCGAACGACACGGGAAGTTTGCGCTTTGGCAGAGGCAGCAGGACCTTGACGCGCGCTCGGCGCGCTGACGTTCACCAGGGAAGGATTACTTGCCTGTGCCTGCAAGCGCCTTGAAGCGCTGTTCGGGGCCCGGCGGTACGTAGAGCTGAACGGCGATCAGGGGCTTGCGACCGCCGGGCACCCACGCGTGTCGCGTCCCGGTGGGAATGGCGCTCACCACACCGTCGGTCACGGGGATCTCGGCCTGGACAGGCGCGCCGGGACCGGAGGCGCGCTTCAAGGTTCCATCGGCGCGCATGGCACCCAAGATTTCCCAGGAGGTGTCGTGCTGGTGCTCGGCGACGGGCGCGTCCTCGGAGGCGATCAACAGCTCGAAGGCCGCGCGGCCATCGGGCGCGTCGTAGGCGATGCGCGCGTGCATGGCGCCACCGCCCCAGGCAAGGTCTTGGGACTTCAGGAGGTCTACCGTGCTGACCGCCGCGGGACGGGTCGTGAATGCCAGCTTCTTGCCATCCTTTCCGGCGAGCTTGGCAGCGGCCTCGCGGAGCGGTGGGCCGCCCGTGCTCACCGCCAGGGCGACACGTGCGCCCGCTTCGTTGGCGACGAGGAAGAAACCGCCGGCCGGCACATGGAAGGCTGTCCAGGTTGGAACGAGCTGACCGCGTGTTCCAGGCTTGTCTTCGAGCAGGACAGAGCCCTTGACGACCACCCCGTAGTAGTCGACCTCCACGTCGCTGGGCAGGGACAGCGAAGCCGCCGCCTGAGAGAACTCTTGCGTCCAAAGCGCGGCAGGGGCGTTGGGGTCGGCGAGCGTTCCGGCTGGGTAAAGCTCTTTTTGCACGCAGCTCCCGCCGACCGACGCACATACGGGGACAGCGGGTAGGAAGGTCGCGTCGAGGTCGGGAGGGGGATCGGCCGCGATGGGCCGGAGCTTCGCGGGGGCCGCTGGAGCAGCCGACGAGGCGACCGGAATTGTCTCAGACAGGGGGGCGGGGGCCGAAGCGGACGGCCCGGCCGCCGCAGGCACCTCGGCGACCGGCTCGCCTCCGCCGCAAGCGACGAGCGAGAGAATTGCAGCCAAAAAAGCGGGGATCGGAGCGCGAAGCGGGGAGGGCATGGTCCGAAGATAGCCCAGGCCGACGGCCCCTGTCAGGTCCTTTTCAGGTCGCGAAACGACGCGCTTTTCGTTGTGAAATGCGGGCGGCGCTGGTTGACGAACGGTCCGGCGCCGGGTAGCCTGCTCGAGGTGGCCAGTTCCTTTCAGGGCGGAGTGGAGCACGGTGACGCGCGTCGCGTGAGCCTTCGCGCGCTGGTCGCCGTTCAGGGCTCGAACCTGGAAGCGTTGACGAGCGACAAGACCTTCCGCATCCCGCTCGCGCGCTGCGCGTTGAAGCGCGAGGGCGAGAAGGTCGTGATGAGCGATGGGGAAGGTTCGCTCGTGATCTGGAGCGACGACGAAGCCTTCCTGCCCGCCCTCGAAAAGGCGCAACGCGGGACCCTGGGAGATCAGGTGCGCACGCTCCAGGGCGCCGCGCGCCGGAGGCGCCGCTTCAAGCGGCTCGCGCTGGCGTTGCTGGCTCTCGGCCTGCTGCTCGCGGCGAGCGCTCCGGCCACGCGCTGGGCGGTACGCGGGGGCGTTCCATCCATCACCACCTGGGTCGGTGACTCCACCCTGGAACGGCTATCCCTACCCTCCGGCATCGCGCCCGCGACGGAAGCGCAGCTCGACAAAATTGCCGGTCGGCTGCGGCCGATCACGGGCCCTTCCACGCGCGATTTTCGCGTGCTCCTGGCGGACTACGGCGACGTGCATGCGTTCAGCGTTCCGCCCGCCACGGTGGTCGTCACAGCGGGTCTCATCTGCGAGTCCGACGGGCCCGACGTGGTCACGGCGGCGGTCGCGCGCGAGCTTGCCCACCTGGAAAACGGCGACCTGAGCGACCGGCTGGGCGAAGTCGTCACCAGCTTTACAGCCGCCGAGCTTCTGGTGGGCCACCTGGACAACTTGACCGCACACGCGCTCGACTACGCCGATCCGAAGCGCAGTCCAGGGTTTACGAGCGACCAGGAGAGCGCGGCGCGAGACCGCGCGCAAGTCCTGCTGGCCCAGGTCAACCGCCCGCCCACGCCAAGCGAAGATCTAGGCGCGTTGACCGCCCAACTGAAACGCCTCGCGGAACAGGGCAAAGACGATGCAACGCTGGTAAAGCTCGGTGCGCTCGAACAAGGGGCGGCCGTGGACGAGTGGTCGGCCGTCGTGACGGAGGCGTGTGAGCTGATTGGGCGGTAGGTCCTGGCCGAGTCAGGACGCTTTCCATTTTTCGATGGCATTTCAGGGGTAGCCATCGACGCGAGAGCTGTGCGACGCTCCGCGAATGGAACAAAATTTTGCGACCGCAGTGCTCATGCCGGTGGCCCTGGGCGTCATCATGCTCGGCCTGGGCTTGCACCTGACCCTCGACGACTTTCGCCGGGTGGCGCGCTATCCGCGCGCGGTGGTGGTCGCGCTCTTGGTCCAAACGGTGTTGCTGCCCGCGGTCGCCTACGCGATCGCCAAGGCCTATGCGTTGCCCCCCGAGCTTGCCGTGGGTCTCATGCTTTTGGCGGCCTCCCCCGGGGGCGCCACGGCAAACCTCTTTAGCCACCTGGCCCGCGGCGATGTGGCGCTCAACATCACGTTGACCGCGGTCAACAGCCTTTTGTCGCTGGTCACGCTGCCCATCTTGGTGGGCCTGTCGCTGGACGCCTTCATGGGCGCCGACAAGACCATCCCCTTGCAGGCCGACAAGGTCATTCAGGTCTTCGCGATCGTGTTGATCCCGGTCGCCATTGGCATGACGATTCACGCCAAGAAGCCCGAATTTTCCAAGCGTTTGGAGCGCCCCGTCAAGATAAGCTCCGCGGTGTTTCTGCTGCTCGTCATCGTGGCGGCAGTGCTCAAAGAAAAAGACCACTTGGTCGAGTATTTTGCGCAGGTCGGACTTCCGAGCCTGCTCTTCAACCTCGCCAGCCTGACCATGGGCTACGCCGTGCCACGGCTCGTGGGCCTGCCGTCGCGCCAGGCCACCGCAATTGGCATGGAAATCGGCATCCACAATGGCACGCTGGCCATCGCCATTGCCAGCAGCCCGCTGCTGCTCAACAACACGACGATGGCGATTCCACCGGCCATTTACAGCCTGATCATGTTCTTTACGGCGGGCGCCTTCGCGTCCTTCATGGCCAGCCGAAACGGCGAAGCGCCGAGCGTCAGCACGACGGGCGGCCCGTCGCCGGCTTGACGCCCCCTAGCAGCTAACGACCGCTCGGCGGTCCGTCTTCGGCATGCCGCACGGGAACGTAGGCCGGGTCCCATACGGCGGCGCGCACAAGGTCTTCCACCTGCTCGTCGCGAATGCGCCGCCCCAGGTTGTGCTTGCTCGCGTAGCGCACGACCGCGCAGGCGATGGCAAAGCTGACCCTGCGCAGCTCGCTCTGGTGAGGGTAGATCGCGCCCGCATCCAGGCGCTCTTGGCTGACCAGACTGGCGAGGGTGGCCGAGGCGATGTGAAACATCTCGGTGGTGACCTCGGTGGCCTCGGCGATGGCCGTGCCGAGCCCGACCCCTGGGAAGATGAAAACGTTGTTGGCCTGCCCGATGACATGGGTCTTGCCGTTGTGCTGCACATCGGCGAAGGGGCTGCCGGTGGCAACGATGGCGCGGCCGTCGGTCCACTGAATCGCCTGCTCGGCCGTGCACTCGGCCTTGCTGGTGGGATTGCTGAGGGGGAGCACGATGGGACGCGCGACGTGCGCCGCCATGGTCCTCAGCATGTCTTCGGTGAAGGTTCCGGCACGCGCCGTGGCGCCCACCAGGATGGTAGGTTTGACCGCCGCCACGACGTCCATCGGGCTGAGCTTCGCGTTTGGATCGAGGCCGTATTCGGCCATCAAGGCGCGGGGCAAGGCGAGCTCGTTCTTGTGCGGCTCGTCCATGGCCCGACCATCATGGAGCAAGCCTTGGCTGTCGAGGGCGACGATGGCGCGGCGGATGGTGGCGTCATCCGCGCCGTCGGCGCGCATGGCGATGGCGCACAGCCGCGCGATGCCCGTGCAGGCGGCGCCCGCGCCCAAGAACACGATGCGCTGTTCGGACATCTTCTGCCGGGTCAGACGCAGGGCGGCCAGGATGCCGCCCACCACCACGCTGGCGGTGCCCTGGATGTCGTCGTTGAACGATGGCAGCCGCTGGGCGTAGCGCTCCTGCAGCACAAACGCGCGGTCTTTGTGAAAATCTTCCCACTGCAAGATGGCGCGCGGAAACACCTCCCGAACACCGCGCACGAAGGCCTCGATCAGCTCGTCGTAGGCGGCGCCGCGCAGACGCTTCTTGGGGTAGCCTAGGTAGAGCGGATCGGCCAGGAGGGCGGGGTTGTCGGTGCCCACGTCGAGGCTGATGGGTAGACACTTGGAGGGGTGG
>CAYLJT010000171.1:0-12044 GCA_964383995.1 uncultured Polyangiaceae bacterium | reverse complement strand
GCTCTCTCGCAGAAAATGCCCGGGATTTTCGCCTTTCGGACGAGGTCGTGGGGGCGGGCGGCTCGCCCTTCGAGGCCTTCGCGCGGGGGGATCTGGGGGTGCTCGCAGGTTACGCCACGCACGACGATCCGACCGTCGCGACGCTCGGCGCGTGGGCCCTGTGCGTCGCGGAGAGCAGCTCCGTGGATGCTTTCAAGCGCGTCGCATTGGAGCGGGGCTCAGCGCTCGGCGCGGTGTTGCTTGGCGAGGTGTTGCTCGCGCGCACGGTGTTTCGAGGCGAGCCGAACGCGGGCCTGATCGACGGCGCCGTTCGCGCGCTCTCCTACGTCGTCAACGCCCGACCCGACGACGAGCGCGACGCGGACGCGCGGGCCCTCGCGGCCTATCGCCGGGGGCGCGTCGAGCTCGCGTTGCCGGCCGTGCTCGGGCGCCGCGCGCAGGGCAAAGCCATGCTGCGCGAGAGCGTCGCGTGGGCCTCCGAGGCATCATTGCCGCTGCGCGCGTTCATCATCGGCAACGGCGCCCTCGCGTTGGGTCGCGCCGCGGCCGCCGAAGGGTCCCGCGAAGAAGCGCGCATTTGGCTGGAGCAAGCGGCTCTTGTCGACCCCAACGGCCCCCTCGCCGAGGCCTCGCGACAGGCCCTCTCGGATCTGGAGTCACGCGCATGAACCTCTTCGACGTCCACGCCCACCTCACCCACCCCAAGCTCGTGGACGACGTCGACGGCATCGTCGCGCGCGCCCACGCGGCAGGCGTCAGCTCGATCGTGGTCAACGGCTTGAACCCCTCGGACAACGAGCGCGTGCGCGGGCTGGCGGCGCGGCACGACGCAATTCGCCCGGCATTTGGGCTCTATCCCGTCGACGCAGTGATCCGCGAGATGCGCGCGTTGGGCGTCGACTATCCGCGTGAGGGGCCCGAGGCCACCCTCGAAGAGGGCGTGGCTTGGGTGCGTGAGAACGCGAACGAAGCGTTCGCGGTGGGCGAGATCGGCCTCGACGGCTATTGGGTGCCCGAAGCCCTTTGGCCGCGCCAGGAAGAGGCCTTCGTCGCCCTCGTGAAGGTGGCGATGGATGCGGACAAGCCCATCATCATTCACACGCGAAAGCGCGAGAAACGAGCCTTCGAGCTGCTCGTGCAGCTCGGCGCGCGGCGCGTCGTTTGGCACTGCTTCGGCGGCAAGGTCGGGCTCGCGCGCCAGATCGCCGAGCACGGTCATTCGCTGTCGATCCCGGCCAACGCGCGGCGCAGCGAGTCGTTCACGCGCATGCTCGAAACCTTGCCGCGCGACAAAGTGCTGCTGGAGACCGACTGCCCCTACCTGAGCCCGGACAAGGCCCGATCGAGCGAGCCTGCCGACGTGGCGGGCACCGCCGCGTTCGCCGCGGAGCTCTGGAAAGTAAGCCTCGACGAGGTGTCGGCGAGGCTCGTCGAAAATTTCACGACGCTGTTTCGCTCGCCTCCGTAAGAGCCTCCTTCCGCTCTTCCTTCACGGGCGCGACGTCGGGCACGGTGTCGTGAAAACGCTCGTACTCGATCATCATGCGACCGTCGTCGAGCTGGCTCAAGACATCGACGAAACGCTGATCGATGCGCAGATCCTCGGGCCGATACAGGTAGCGCGCGTGGACGGTCTGACCGTAGGTGGCATCGTGTCCGAGCATCGTCGCCACGATCATCATCAGGTGGTCGCCGGGCTTCGACCAATCCACGTCGCGCAGCGGGCTCTGCTCATCGATCTCGTGCATCACGGCCCAGCTCAGCGTGAAGAGCGGTGAGCGCGCACGCACCAGGCTTAGGTCCCGCAGTCGGCGGATGTGATGCCCCTCCGGGGACAGGTCGTCCATCATCACCGACACCGACATCGTCGCCTCGACGAGCTCATTTCCCCGGGCATTTCCCGCACGAAACATGAACACGCGCTTGCCGTTCATGGTGGTCACCACCGCCACCTTGCTGAACAGCACGCTCGAGCGCGGGCGCGACGCCTTGGCGAACATGAGGCCCGTCGCCAGGGCCACGCTGAGCAGCCCGACCACGGCCTCGATGGTCACGACCAGGTCGGCGTAGGGCGTGGCCGGCGACATCGAGCCGTAGCCGATCGTCGAGAACGTCTGCACGCTGAACGCGAACGCGTCGAGGAACGACATCTCCGCGCGGCCCGAGATCGCGGCCGGATCCAGCAGATAAAGCCCCGCGAACACCACGTTGAGCACGACGTACGCGAACAGGATAGACAGCACGATGCGGGCCCAGGACCCGTCCATGAAGAAGAAGTAGAGGTCGTTGCGCAGCTCGGGCGGTGCGCCCTTTCGCACGGCCTCGCTCGGATCGCGCGCGACCTTCGGGGCCGCGCCCTCCCCCGCTTTGTGCATGCGCGAGAGCTCCGCGGTGCTCGTCGCGCGGATGCTCGCGGCGTGCTCTTCGAAGGGCGCCATCATCATGTCGAAGAGCACCTGCGCCACGCACATGGCCGCGATGATCGCGAGGAAAAAGCCGGCGCTCATGCGCCCTGCCACTTGGCCAGCGAGCAGCACCACGAGGGCCGAGCCCGCCCTCACATTGACCCGCACACGGTCGTCCAGGTTCGACTGCTTTCGCTGCGTCACCGAGTCGATCACCGCCACGCTCAGCAGCGTGAGCGCCACTGTGCCCGCGAGCAGCCAGCCGTAGCTCTCGTCGGGCACGCTCCCGAGCTCGAAGCTCACCGCCTTCTTGACCGCCACGCCCACACCCGTGAGGCCGAGCGTCAAGGGAAGGTGGCCATAGAGCCAAACAATCCACGTTCCCCGGCCTTTTTTCAGGTGTGAGCCGGCCACGTCATCGAAGTAGATCCACCACAGGCAACACGTGATGAGCAGGTTCAGCGCGCCCTTGAGCAGGTACTCGCTGTGGGCGCCGTGCCCCTCCGCGGCGAGGTACGACAGCACCTTCACGAACGACTCACCGAGCACGATGATCGTAAGAAGGCCGTAGCGCTCGGCCAAATGCTCCATATCCATGGGCAGCTCCTCGGCGAGGGCACGCGATTGCTTGCTCACGGGGGCCGAGAGAATGCCGAGCACGCCGAGGGTCCAGAGGCCGTAGGCGTAGGGCATGGGCACGAACACCGACGCGCCGAAGAGGGCCGCTCCGACCCCGAAAACCGAGCCCCAATAGCGGCAATACGCGCGTGCCTCGGGCACTTGCCCGTGGGCGCGCACGTACATCAACGCGATGAGCCCCTGCGCCGCAGCGTAGGCTATCGCGAAGGGCGCAGCGTCGCCCCCCGGCCGCATGGCCTCGGGGGCCGCGATGGCCATCGCCCCCACCGAGAACATCTGCAGCAGCACCAAGGTGCGGTGCAGAAAGTCGTCGACGTTGAAGCGATTCGCAAAGAACGTAAAGCCCGTCCAGGCGATCCAAAGGGGCACGAAATGCCCTGCAAAGCTCACAAACGCGGCGAGCGTGCGGTGCTCCGATACGCCCTGCGAGAGGGCGTCTCCGAGCTGGATGATCGCGGCGACGAAGATGAGGTCGTAGAACAGCTCGAGCCAACTGACCTTCTTCGTCTCGCCTTCGGTGTGGAGGGTGGGGGCGTGGAACCAACGGTTTCGCATCGGAGCCGCCGAGCGTAGCGCCACTTCCACCGAGCCCCCTCGACGCAACACGCGAGATAGGACACCCTTCGCGCCGTTGGCCCTCCCCTTCCCCCTGCTGCTTGCCCTCGCCAGTGGCCCCGAGCTCGTGGCCCAGCACGTCGGCACGCCGCCCGATCTCGATGGGAGATTGACCGAAGAGGTCTGGCAAAACGCCAGAAAAACGGCGCAATTTACACAAAAATTCCCCGACGAAGGGAAGCCGCCCACGGAGCGCACCGAGGTCGCGGTGCTGTACGACGACGAGGCCCTCTACATCGGAGTTTGGTGCCACCAGACGCGCGCCCCCGTGGTAGGCCAATTGACGCGCAGGGACCGAGACACGCAGTCGGACAAGGTCGCTGTCTACATTGACTCGCGGTTTGATCGCAAAACAGCCATGGCCTTTCAGGTCAACGCGGCGGGCGTCATGGTGGACGCCTTGCTCTTCGACGACACGGACATGTCGCTGGAGTGGGACGAGACCTGGGACGCGCACACCGCGATCACCAACGAGGGTTGGACCGCCGAAATGCGTATCCCGTTGCGGGTGCTTCGCTTCGTCGAACAGCCCGAGAACACCTTCGGCTTCCAGGTTCGAAGGAGCATCGCAAAGGGCAGCGAGACGGACGAATGGGCCTTCATCCCGCGCACCGACGCCGCGGAGGTCTCCCGTTACGGCCGCCTGACCGGCCTCACCAACCTGAAGGGCGCGGGCGGCTTCGAGGTACGTCCGTTCATCGCGGCGCGACTTCAACGCTTCGATCGCGAGGGCGACGTGCCCCTGGCCGAGCCCACGCTCGTGCCGACCATCGGCGCCGATATCAAATGGCACCCGTCCCAAGCCATCACCCTGGACGCCACGCTGCGCCCCGATTTCGGCCAGGTGGAGGCCGATCAGGTGTTCCTGAATCTGTCGAGCTACGAGACGTTTTTGCCGGAGAAACGGCCGTTCTTCCAGGAGGGGCTCGACATCTTCGCAACGCCGCTCTCGGTGGTGTACACGCGTCGCATCGGCTACGCGCCTTACCTTCCGTCCTTGCCCGACGACGAAGAACCGCTGACGAGCCCCGAGCCCGCGCCGATCCTGGGCGCCACGAAGCTCACCGGGGACCTGGGGCACGGCCTGAACGTGGGCCAGCTCTCGGCCATCGTTGGACATCAAACCATCGAGACGCGCACGAACGACGGTCATTTCGAGCGGCAAGCCTCGCCCCTCACGTCGTACAACGCGCTTCGTCTGCGCCAGACGCTCGACGAGCGGGTGCAGGTGGGCCTCGTGGCCACCGCGGTCAAACGCTTCGATCCCGGCGACTCCCACCCGACCACGGGCGCTGACGGGCGCGTTACGTTGTGCCCCGACGGCGACGAGGTGCCCCACGGGCAACGCTGCTCGAACGACGCCTACGCGATGGGCCTCGACGCGTCTTACCGCTCCGAGTCCGGGGACTACGGGGCCAAGGCCCAGGTGGTAGGGAGCATGATTCACCACGGCCCCGACCGCGAGCTGCCCGACGGAAACCAGGTGACTTCGGGGGACACGGGGGCCGTCGGCTACATTTCGGCGGGCAAGGAAGGCGGCGCCCTCCGCTTCTCAGGCACGTACCGGGGAGCCAGTCGCGACGCCGACCTCAACGACCTTGGCTACCTGAGGCGACCCAATCTGCACGAGGGCTTTGGCTACGTGGAGTACCGCACCACCACGCCGGTCGGCCCGGTGCAGGACACGAGCACGACGGCCGACGGCTACTTTTGGCGCAACGCCGATGGTTTGAACCTCAACGGCGGGTTCGGCCTCCAGGCGCAAGTGGCCTTGAAGAACCACTGGTCGACCGTCCTCCGGGTCGACCACGACGTCGCGCACTACGAAGATCGGGAGGTCGGCGACGGCACTGCGACGCCCCGCCCGTCCACCGTATCGATCGCTGCATCCTTCGACAGCGATCCCGCGCCCGCGGTCAGCGGGTGGCTCTGGAATCGCCTGGAGCACACGTCGTTTGGCCTCCGCTACTACCTGGAAGCGAACCTTACCCTAAGGCCCCTCTCGCAGCTCGATCTCTCCTTGCAACCGTCGCTGGAGCTCGTCGACGACGACCCGCGCTACGCCGAGACCACAGACCTCGAGCATATCTTTCGAGAGCGCCGCGTGGAGACGACCTCCCTGACCTTGCGCGCGACCTACACCTTTACCCCGGAGCTCAGCATCCAGGCCTATGCGCAGGCGTTCCTGGCGTCGGTGCGCTACGGCGCCACCTGGTCGGTGCCCGTCGCGCTCAAGCCCCCCGGCTCGCGCATCGACGAAGAAGACCTGATGCGCGGTGGACAGCCAAGCTACGACCCGAGCTTCGAGGCCGCCGACCTTTTGACGAGCGTGCTTTTGCGCTGGGAGTACCGCCTGGGCTCCACGCTGTTTTTCGTGTGGTCCCACGGGCAAGATGCCTATGTCGAGCCCGGCCTCGGCTCACGCACGCACGTCCACTTCAACCACCTTGCGCCCCGCCGCGCCAACGAAGCCTTCGTGCTCAAGCTGTCTTATTGGTGGGGCTGAGGCGCTCAGGGCTTGAGGCGCCCCAGCGTCTCGTGCACCGCGAGGTGCACGGCTTCGAGCCCATAGACCGAAGGCAGCCACAGGGACAGGAGGCTCCCGGGCAAGCCACCCACCTCGACGGGCGCTGGAATGGCGTCGATCCCAACGGCGCGCAGCTCTCCGAGGGCCCGCGGCATGTGGATGGCGCTCGTCACGACAACCACGGTCTCCGCCCCATAGGCCCGCGTCAAGAGCGCACAATACGCGGCATTTTCCCTGGTATTTGTGGACATCGTCTCCAGCACCAGGCGGTCTCTCGGGACGCCGTAACGTTCCGCGACCTCGGCCATCCCCATCACCGAATAGTAGCCCCAACTGCCCGACAGCGAGGGTGGCGCGGAGCCCGACACGATGACCCGCTCAAAACCATAACGACGGTAGATGCGCGCCGCGCCGAGGGCGCGCGGGAAGGCCGAGCCACCGATCAGCTCGGAGGGCGCCATGTCGTCTTCGGGAGGGCGAAGCGAGCCCCCGCTCAGGACGACCAGGATGCGCTTTTCAGGGTTGGTGCCTTGAAGCGCCTGGTCGAGGTTCACCGGCCGTCCTTCGGCCGCATAGAACACCAGCGAGGCAAACCCCGCGGAGGACAAAAGCCATATCAGGAGCCACGCTCCCCAAGCGGCGAGGGCAGGCCAACGCGTGCGCTTGTCGGACAATAGCTTGCGCCTGCGCGTCACCACGAAGAGGCCGATGAACAGGACGACCAGCAACACCAACAGGGGATCTGCGAGGCGCCAGATGGGTAAGCCCGGCATGCTCAGACCCCGAGCGCGAACGCGACGGACGCCTCGAAGATGGTCAATAGCTCTTCCAGATCGTCGTCCGAGATGGTGAGCGGGGGCGCTACATAGGCCACATCGCCAAGGGGTCTCAGATAGGCACCCAGCCTCCGCGCCTCAGCCACCATGCGCGGTCCGACCTGACCCAGGTACGAGCCGCCGGGGGCCAGATCGAGCGCGCCAATCATGCCCAGCGCGCGCGCGTTCCCTACCCCCGGTAAGCTGGCCATGGCGGCCATTTTCGCCGCGACCTTCGCGGCCTTCGGCGCGCATTTCGCGACGATTTGCTCGTCGCGATAAACGGCCAAGACCTCCCGTGCGATGCGTGCGCCAAGGGGGTTTCCGCAGAACGTGTGCCCGTAATAGAAGGCCCGCTCGGGAGGCCCCAAAAACGCCTCGAACAGCCTGTCTGTGACCAACGTGGCGGCCATGGGCAGGGTCCCCGCCGTAAAGCCCTTACCGAGACAAAGGAGGTCGGGACAGCCATCCATGCCATCCCACGCCCAGAACGTGCCTGTGCGCCCGTAGCCCGAGAACACCTCGTCGACCACGAGCAACACGTCGTGCGCTTTGCACAGCCTCTGGATCGCTTGCAGATAGGCCTTGTCGTAAAAACGCATGCCCGAGGCCCCCTGCACCCGCGGCTCGATCACGAGCGCGGCCAAGGTCTCGTGGCCCGTGCGAATCAGCTCGTCGAGGGCCCCAAAGGCCCGCTCGTAGGGCTCCTGCTCGGCGCGCGGGTCGGGGGGTGGCGCGAACACGCAGTCGACCAGGACATCGGCGAAGGGCCTGCGAAAGACGTCCACGCCGCCTACACTGGCGGCCCCCAAGGTCTCACCGTGAAACGCGCCAGAAAGGGCGGCAAAACGCCTCTTTTGCGGGAAGCCGGTCTGGCTCCAATATTGGAGCGCGAGCTTCATCGCCACCTCGACCGCGGTGGAGCCGTTGTCGCTATAAAACACGCGGCCAAGGCCCGGAGGGGCGACGGCGATGAGCTCCTTGGCGAGCTCGGCCCCATGCTCGTGCGTCACCCCGGCCATGGAGGTGTGCGCGAGGCGCGTGGCCTGATCGCAGAGGGCCGCGATCACCCGCGTGTGCCGGTGCCCCAAGGTCGCGGCCCACCAGCTCGAATTGCCATCGAGGTAGCTGCGACCGTCGACGTCGTAGAGACGGCTGCCCTCGGCGCGCTCGATGACCAAAGGGTCGGTCTCCGCGAGATAGCGGGACATGGGCGTGTAGGGGTGCCACACGTAGCGCTTGTCGCTGGAGACGAGGGCCTGACGAAGTTCGTTTGAGCTCAAACGATTACTCCTGGGGCTCGCCGCCCGGCTCCAGCGCCTCACGCAGGGGAGCCGGCATGGGCGGCACGGGCGTGTCCCGCGGAGGCGCGTCCGAAGACCGTTCGGGCTGATCGCCGGACTTCTGCCCGACGGGCAAGAACACATGCATCATCGTGCCTGCGCCGGCGGCGCTCTTCATCGTGAGCTGACCGCCGTGGGCCTCGATGAAGCGCGCAACGATGGCGAGGCCGAGCCCGGTGCCGCTCTTGCGCGTGGTGAAGAACGGATCGAACGCGCGCGAACGAACGGTCGTGTCCATGCCCTCGCCGGTGTCTTGAATTTCGATGGTGACGCCCGGGTTCTTGGGGGCTCCGCTGGGCCCGAGGGTCACCCGCAGGACGCCCCCCGCGGGCATCGCTTCGATGGCGTTGCGCACCAGGTTGTCGAGCACCTCGCGGATCAAGTGAGCGTCGGCCCAAATTTTCGGGACCTCCCCGGGCTCGACCAGATCCACGTCGATGCCCGCGCGACCGCTCACCAGGCGCAGCGCGCCGGTGACCATTTCGCGGGGCGAAACAAGCTGTTTTTGCGGCGTGACGGGGCGCGCGTAGACCAGCAAATCGCCCACCAGCCGATCCATGCGCGACGACTCTTCGTCGAGCATCAGCAAAAGCTCCTTGCGATCGTCCTCGCCGAGCCCCTCTTTGCGCAGGGAGTCGACGGCGTTGTTGATGATCGCAAGGGGGTTTCGGATTTCGTGGGCGACCACCGCGGACAGCTCGCCCACCGCGGCCAACTGCTCCTTGCGAACCAGGGCGTTTTGCGCGCTGCGCAGGTCTTCGTTGACCTTCGCGAGCTCCTTCGTGCGCCGCCGAAGCTCACGCGTTTGGCTGACCAGCGCCGTCTGCAGGCTAGCGAAGCGCCACAGCGACGTGCTCTGTACGCCCAGCAAAAAGGCCGCAAAACCAAAGGGTCCGAGCAGGAGCGGCCCGGGCGAGCCGAAGGCCGCGAGGGCGTCATGGCCCATGGCGACGGTGAGCAGCAACACGCCGAGCAGGGACGGAAACCCCTCGTCGCGATCGCGCAAGAACGCCCGAAATAGCAGGGCCGCAGCGCCGACGACGCCGGCCGTGGTAGCCACCGCGAAGGGGATGCTGAGCGATGACGCGGGCACCAGCGCCGCCATGCCGCCCTCGGGCGGCGCGGTGTAGATCGCGCCCGTGAGCGCGAAGACGCCAAAAACGATGGCCAACGCGGGCGAGACATAGGCGGCCGCCGCGGGCCGCTTGGTGCGTGTGTGATGGAGCGCAAGCTCGACGAGCAGGGCCACCGCGACGGCCTGCGCGGCCAAGGTCACGCGCAGCGCGCCCTCGAACGACGCCGGATCGCCCGCACCGAGGAGCACCGCTGCTCCCCCGCCGTAAACGGCGATGGCGAGGCTCAGGAAAAAGAACAGAAGAGGCTCGCGCTCCCGACCTCGGAGCAGCCACGAAGCAAGGGAGTACGCCGCCATGGCGACGTCGATCACCACCCAGGCGATCAGAAACCCTGCGAGCACCTCGAGCTTCACGGCACGTCGAGACTAAATCGCGCGGCGTTGGCGCGAAGGAAATCGACATATGCCTCGGCCTCCAAATGGGGCTCGATTTCGCCCGCTTCGACGGCCGCTTCGAGGGCCCGCTTCAGGTCGCCGATGCGGCGCGAAGGCGGCAGACCGAGGGCCTTCATCATGACGTCGCCGATGCCCCCAGGCAGAGGCGGAACCTGGGCGTCTTGCGCGGCGAGCTGCTCGACGCGGTGACTGAGCTCGGTGATGAGGTGCAGGCCGCGCTTCTTCTTTTCGGGGCGCTTGGTGGTGATGTCGGCCCGCGAAAGGCACAGCAAATCGTCGAGCCCCGGCCCCATTTCGCGGGCAAATCGCCGCACGGCGCTGTCCGTCCACGAGGCGTCGTATTGGCTCGCGCGGAGGTGGTGCAAAATCAAAAACCGCACGCTTTGTCGGAGCGAAGGCTCGTGCGCGAAGAGGGGTAAGCGGCGCTCCAACCTGTCGAACATGCGCGCGCCGACCTCGGCGTGACCAAAGAAGTGCACCTCGCCATCGGGGGAAATGCTCCGCGTCTTGACCTTGCCGATGTCGTGCAGCAGAGCCGCCCAACGCACCTCGATGCGCGGGACCGCCTGGCGAACCACCTGCTTCGTGTGCTTCCAGACGTCCTTGTGGCGCCATTCGCCGTCGCCGAAGCCGACGAGCGCGCTCACCTCGGGCAACATCGCGGCGAGCGCACCGCACTCGCGCAGGGCCTCCAAACCGTCTTCGGCATCGGGGCTCATCATCAGGCGATCGAGCCGCGCGCGCACATCGACGAGGTAGCTCTTGGTGGCGGCGCGGTAGTCGTCGATGGTGACCGGCGGGGCCGGCTCGGAGCCACCCTTCTCCGCGCGGACCAACGCCCAGTCGAGGGCGTCCATGGCCCGGTTCGGGTCGACGACCTTCGAGAGCGCCGCTATGGGGTCATTTTCGCGGGAAAGGGCGGTGGCCGTGGGATCGTGCGTCATTGCGAAATAGGCGGGGGCCATAGCGCGAACGGCCCCCGCTGGCGAGCAGCTCACGCACGAAAAACGCTTTTTTTAGGCTCGAAAATTGGAGCCCGGGGGCAGGAAGGTGAGGAGGGAGCGTGGACGAGAAATACGCGAAGCGGCTACGCAAGCGCCGCGGGCTCGATGGCCCCGAGCAAACGCGCGCCGCCGTCGGCCGCCAAATCGAGGGTGACCACGGTGGCCGTCGCAAAGCCGTGCACCAGCGAGAGGCGCCCCCCCGCGCGGCCGAGCACGTGACGAACGACGATTTCGACCGTCGGTTGATGCCCGACCACGAGGGTCGCGGGGGCTCCGGAGGGCCCCGCGTCGAAGGCCAGAAGCTCGCGCAGTAGGCCCTCGCCCCAGCCCTCTGCGAGATCGTCGTGGGTCTCGACGACGAGCGGTTGTCCGGGCTCTTCGATGATCGCAGAGACCCGCTCGGCGGTCTGCCGCGCGCGCGCCAAAGGGCTCGCCACGATGCGTGAAATCGGCAGCTTTCGCCGGACCATTTCGCGTGCGACGCGCTCGACGACACTCCTCCCGTGGGAGGTCAGTCGGCGATCGAAGTCGCGCCCGGACGGTGCCTGATCCTCCGCCGGGCCATGCCGCATCAGATGCAAAATCACCTTCGTTCGCCCTTGTTTTAGGCCTTGGCAGCGGCCCGGCCCGAGTTGCCCTTGGGGGCCGCCGCGGCGGTAGCAGCAGGTGCGGGCGCTGCCTCCGCCTTGGCGGGGCCGCCCGCTCGTCGCGAGAGACCGTGCTTGTTGAGCACCAGCTCTTCGATGCGCTCGAGCATTTCGGGGTGCTGTTCGAGGTAGGTGCGCGAGTTGTCGCGGCCTTGACCGATGCGCTCGCCCTGGAAAGAGAACCAAGCACCGCTCTTTTCGACGATGTTGGCCTCGGTGGCGAGGTCGAGGATGTCGCCGCTGCGGCTGATGCCTTGACCGTAAAGAATGTCGAACTCCACCTCGCGGAAGGGAGGAGCCATCTTGTTCTTGACGACCTTTACGCGGGTGCGATTGCCCACGACCATCGGGTCTTTGCCGCCGGAGGCAGCCTCTTTGATGGCGCCGATGCGGCGAATATCGAGGCGCACCGACGAATAGAACTTGAGCGCGTTGCCGCCGCTCGTGGTCTCGGGGCTGCCGAACATGACGCCGATCTTCATGCGAATTTGGTTGATGAAGATGAGCAGGCATTGGCT
>CAYLJT010000170.1:0-12056 GCA_964383995.1 uncultured Polyangiaceae bacterium | reverse complement strand
CGGTCGACGCCCGCCACGAGGGCGGCCCCCTCCACGAGCACCGGCGCCACGTCGACCAGCGCGTTCAAGGCGACCCTCACCGCCTCGAGCGAAGCTGTCAACGGAGGGCGGGGCGGTGTTTGATACGCAGCGTCGTCGGCCATCGAGCGGTCTTTTGTGTCGAAGGGCGGTTCGGGGACGGATCGGAAGCTCAGGCCTTGAGCTCACCCTTGGCGATGAGCTCCTCTACCTCAACCGCCCCGCCGCGGAGCTCGCCATTCACGAACACCATGGGAAATGTGGGAAACTGCGCCCAAAGCTTGATGGCCAATCGCTCTTTCCACTTCGACAGGTAACTACCGTACTCCAAATAAGTGAACGTCAGCCCAGCGGCGGTCAGAGCTTTGCGGGCCCGCTTTACGTAGGGATTCTGCGCCATACCGACCACCACGATGGGGTCGCGTCCAACGGCGGCCGCAACCTCCTCCACGATCGAGCGGTGAAACGCGGCAACCTTTTCCTGTACGGCGCCCGAGACCTTGGGGCCTTCGACTTTGGCAATGCTCATGGGCGCGAACCGTAGTGTGCGCTGTGCCGGAGCGCACGCCCCTCTTGCTTGATCGAGAAGGCCTCCCTGCACGACACTCCCCAACCAACAAACCCTTGGAGACGGGTGGCACAGTAGCTCATTGTCGTACCACGATAGGCCTCCACCAAATCACCAAGCGAGGCGAATTGTCGCGCCCCAATACAGTCGTTGTCGAAATCGTGTATCGTGAAAAGAATAAGCTAGGTTCGGCTGATCACCTCAAATCATGTTTTGGGCGAAAACCAATCACTACCTCGCGGTGTCGTGCGCGCTCCTCTGCGTGACCTGCTCCAAGGGGCCGGACGCCGAAGAGCCGTCACGGTGCACACCGGATTGGGTCCGCTCGTGGGGCGCCGAGGGGGACGACCGCACCGAGAGCGTGGGGGTCGACAGCGCGGGCAACATCTACACGGCGGGCTGGTTTCAGGGGACCGTTGACTTTGGCTTGGGGGAGGTGCGCTCGCAGGGCGACCGCGACGCCTACCTGGTGCGCCGTGGCGAAGACGGCCGCGCAACCTGGGTGCAAAACTTCGGCGGCCCGGGCAAAGATGTCGTTTGGGGCCTCGCCGTGGCGCCGAGCGGGAACGTCGCCGTCGCAGCGGTCTACCACGACGCCATCGAGCTCGCGCAGGGGGTCCTTCTGCCGGCGACGAGCGACGGATATGACGGGGTGGTCGCTGAGTACGCACCTGATGGAAGGCTTTTGTGGCACGTTACCCTCCACAGCCCGGGCGAGGCGCACCTCTTCGGCATCCACGTCAACCCCAAAGAAGAAGTGGTGGTGACTGGGAGCTTCGACGAGAGTCTTACCGTGGGGGGCGAGACGCTCGTGTCGGAGGGTCAGCGGGACGGGCTGGTCGTCAAGATTTCTCCCCAGGGCAACGTGCGTTGGACCCATCGCTTCGGAGGAAAAGGGCCCGATTTCGGCTACGGAATCACCTCCGGCCCGAGGGGGCGCGTGATTGTGGCGGGCTCGGTGCAGTCCACGGTCGACTTCGGCGGCGGTCCGACCGCGGGGGGGAACGACAACGACGCGGTCCTGGTCACCTACGACGCCGACGGCGAGCTGCTCTGGACTCGCCGCTTCGGCGACAACAAGAGTCAAGAAGCCATGAGCGTGGCTATCGCGCCCGACCACGGCATCGCGGTAGGGGGTCAGTTCACGGGCTCCTTCGACCTAGGCGGCGAGCACCTCGTCGCGAAGGGGGACAAACCCGACGGCTTCGTGGCGCTCCTCGACGCCGCCGGCAATGTCCGCTGGGCCAAGTCGGTAGGCTCACCAGGAGTCGCCGACGCGATTCGCAGCGTGGCCGTCGATGGTGGCGGAAACGTCGTCGCGACGGGCTCCTTTCAGGGCAAGACCACGTTCGACGGTCAGCTCCTGGCCAGCGGCGGAAGGGGAGACGCGCTCGTGATGAAGATCTCCGCGAGCGGCCAGCGTCAATGGGCCTGTGGCTGGGGTGGACCGGGCAGCGAGATTGGCTATTGGATTGCCACCGACCGACAAGACAACGTGATTGTCGCGGGGGCCTTTCAAGCCACCACCGCCGCCGCCCCTACGGCAAAAGAGCTCGAAACTGCCCAAAATAACGGCTTTTTGATGAAGATCGCGCCCTGCGGGTGCTCGAAGATATCGCACGGAGAGGCTCATTGAACGTCGCCCGCTGCTGTTTTCTATTCATGGCGATGGGGCTCGTGGGTTGCGATGGCTGCGAGTCGGCCGCGCCCCCCATCCGCGCGTGCCCCCAACCCACCTGCCTCCAGGACACGTTTTCCATGGCATTCGGCGAGGCCATGCACCTCGTGGCCCCCGAGTCCGTCGTGGTGACGCCGGACGGTCGCACGTGCGTCACGGGCTCATTCACGGGCTCTCTGAACTTGGGCGCCGGGATCTCCCTGATTAGCCGCACGAACGACGTCCTCGACGGCTTCCTCTTTTGCCTCGACGCTCAAGGAAAGCCGCTTTTTCTGCGCAGCATCGGGGACGGCGTAAACAAGCAGTTTCCGTACTACCTTTCGGCGTTCGCCGAGGACGATCTGCTCTTGACAGGTATGGTGTCCGGGACAGTCAACCTCGGCAAGAATGACTTCACGACGCACGGTCCGGACGTGGTCGTCACGCGCCTGAACGAGGGCGGGAGAGCCCTCTGGGTGCGCTATTTCGGCGACGACAGCCCCCAGCAGATGGGCCTTGTGTCCGTAGTGACCCCCGAGGGCAACAGCATCGTCGCGGGCCAGGCCGCGGGTCAGATCGACTTCGGTTTGGGCCCCATCGCCTCGGCGGGCGAAATGGACATCTTCATCGTCGCGTTGGGCCCCGAGGGGCAGACGTTGTGGGGGAAGATGGCCGGCAGCGCGAAGAAGGACCAGGTCAATGCGCTAGCGCTGGGCCCTAGCGGAACTATCGCTCTCGCTGGCGAGCACTTTGGCGCTCTCAACCTCGGCGGTGCCGAGCTCGTCGGCAGCGCCGACGTCTCTCAAGGCTATTTGGAAGTCCTCGACCGCGACGGAGCAGTGTTGTTCGGAAAGGCATTTTCGGCCGGACCCGGGGGCAGTGGTCATTCGTCGGTCGAGGCCGTAGGCTTCGACGGGCAAGGGCGCATCTTCGTCGCCGGGGTCTTTGCGCAAGAGATGACCCTCGACGGCATTTCGATCAAGTCCGCGCCGCGCAAGGAGACCGGCTTCATCGCCCAGCTCAACGCCACGGGAAAGGCCGAGATGGTCAAGGCCCTTGGCTCGAAGGTCGTGCGCGGCCACGTGCTCAACGACGGGAGCTCTTGGCTGAGCACCTACGAAGACGGCAAGGAGGGGCTGGGCCGCATCGGCAACGTCGACGTGCCTTCCGGGGCGGGGCTCATGTTGTTGTCCGCCACAGGGGAGCACGTGGAGGGCCTCTATTACGGGCGCGCCAACCCCAACGCGCTCTTCGCCGACGAGCGCGCGCTGGCCGTCGCGGGCGATCTGGTCGGCGAAGTCAGCTTCGGAAAATCGACGCTAAAACCTGCGGGAAAACGGCAGAGTGGCTTTGTCGCGCGCTTGAAGTAGCGAAGATACCCGCCCCCGAGACACAATGGGGCATGCCCGACTCACCGCAGGCCCTGCACGAGCTCGATCCGCACATCGCGCTCCGCGTGGCCCTTCGCGAGCTTTGCGCGCGTTTCGTCGACGAGGTCGTCGCGCTGGTCGTCTCGCCCCCGAAGCCCCGCGCGAGCGCGCCGCGACCGCGGGCCCGACGCCGGGCGGCCGACGTCAGCACGTTGACCCAAGCCGTTCGGCTCGTGATCGACGCGCGAGGCCCCATCGCCACAGCGGAGATCGCCCGCGCGGTGGGCGCGACGAGCAGCGCCGTCGCCCACCCCCTGCGCATCCTGCTCGCCGCGGGGGCCATCGAAAAACAGGGGGATCGTCGAGGAGCCCGCTACATCGCGCGGCCCCACGTGGTGCCCCGCGCGAAGTCCAAGGCCAAGACGCCGAAGAAGAATCGCCGCAGAGCATAAACGCGCCTGGAAAAAGGCCGGCGATTCTGTACATTCGTTGTCCATGCTCGCCCGGACAGCCTCCTTCGCCGCCTCCCTAGCGCCGCTCGCGGCGCTGTTCCTATTCAGCGCCGAGGCCTCGGCACAGGGCTACGGCGCCCCACCACAGCAATATGGCCCCTCGTACGGCACGCCCTCGTACGGCGCGCCCGCCTACGGTCAGGGCTACGGCTACGGACCGCAGCAGGGCCCCCCGGCTCCGCCGCCACCGCCCCGCGCCACCTGCTGCACCTGGTCGGCCCGAGCCAACCCCTTCGACCTCATTTTCCGACGCGCGACCCTCGAGGGTGAGGTGAAGATTTGGGGCCCGTTCACCGCGCAAATCGCGCCCACGCTCATTTGGGGCTCACCGGCCGAAAACGTGGATGCCAGTGGCTTCGCCCTGGCCGCGCAGTTCGGGGGCTATTTCAGCGGTCATGCCTTCAAGGGCTGGTGGCTCAAAGGCTATGCCGGGTTCGAGACGTTCGACGCCACGGTGACGGTCCCCGACGACGGCTCAGGCACGGGCTCCGCGAGCGACACCATCAGCTCTCCTGTCTTCGGAGGCATGATCGGCAGCACGAGCGTGTTTGGCCGCAATGGCGGCTTCGTGATCTCGGGCGGCCTGGGCATCGGCGTCGCCACGGCCGAAAAACAGAGCATCGTCGCCTGCACTCCGGGCCGCGATGGCAGCCTCGCCACCCCCGACGACGGCAGTTGTTTCCAGGCCGATTGGTACGACAAGACAGGGAAGATTCAGCTCCTCGGCAGCTTCTCCCTGGGCGTCGCGTTCTAGTCAGGCACTTGGGGCGCGCCCCTCGACGCGCGCTCAGCGCGGGGCCTCGCAGGGTGCCGCATCGGCACCCTGCCCCGCTATTTGCAGCTACCCACCACAGCTCAGGAAGCTCTCCAGAGCGGCCTTCCTGACCGGTAAGAATGTCCCGGTCATCGCCGGCGACAGGATACCTGTCTCGCGCACGTGCATGAAACCGCCCTGACCAGGTAGGATCGAGCTCGGCCAGACCAAGCCCCCGCCGAGGTCTTTGTTGTTGGCAAGCTGGTGGCAGCCCGCGCAAGACTGGGTCTGCGCGCGGCCCGCGATGTTCGAGGCGTTGATGGGCGGAGGCGCGCCGAACAAGCCGATCAACTTGGCGGAGACAGCCGTCGTCAAGGTTGGGTTATTGGCCATGAATGCCGGATAGCTGTCGGGCGTGATCGCGCTAGCGATGCTCTCACCTGCCAGGTAGGCGGTCGGCAATGACATCTTGATACCCGCGCAAGTGTCCGCCGAGAGGGTCGCGACTTGGTTGGCGAAGTCGGTAATGAAGGCTGTGTGCAGGGCCGTCGGGTTGGGAGAGAACACCGACATATGAGGCGTGTTGTTGAGCGCAGCAGGCTTGAAGGCGAGCTCGTTCGTCACGCCATCGCAAATGACCTCCAGGGTGTATTGCCGCATGTACCAAGGCGTATCCATGAACTGATTGGTACGCAAACGGCCCCCGACCTGCCCACAAACGCCGCCCACGACGCCGAGGTTTTGCGGGTGAATGACGGGTCGGAACCCCGGGAGACCTTGGAAATAGAAGTTCTCCAGGGCATCGCCAATGGCGTTCTCATCAACCATGTTCGCGAGCCCGGCCCACATATCTTGGATCGGACGACAGGCCTCTAGCCCGCAGGCGGGCTCGGGGTTGGGCAGCTCGAACTCGAGAATGAGACCCACGCGGTCGTTGATGTTGCTGAGGCCCGACCGTTTTCCGTAGACGATGCGGTACTCGCCGCAGGTCGTCCCGTCGGCCTTGGCCAGATCGAATCGATTGACCAGCGCGGTTGGCACGAACTCGTTCGGATTGGTCGTGGGGTTGACGAAGGGATCGACGGCGGCAAGCTCGCGCTCTTTGCGTGGACAAGTGACGGGGAAGCCGTTCAAGAGGCCACCGTTGTCGTCGCAGTGGTAGGGCCCCGACGGAAACACCGCGCTTGCCGCGGGGCTCTGGGTGTCCCAGAGCTGCTGAAACAGGGAGAGGGCGGTCGTCGAGGTGGCCGTTCCGGTCAGCTCGATGAGCTGGTCGAACACCAGGTTGAGGCTAAATCGATCGAGCACCTGCGAATGCGCCGCGCGCGTCACGATGAGGGAAGGTTCGGCAGGGAGGACCACCGGCGCCTCGCAGTTGGGCACGATGCTGCACGTCGTCGAGGGCGCGGGGCAGGCTGGGGGTAGACACAAGCCCGCCTGACAGGTGTCCGCCACCGAGCACACGCTGCTGCTGCAGGGCGTGCCGTCGATGGCGGGGACCGTCTGACAGCTGCCCGCGACGCATGCCGCGGGGTTGCACGTGTCGAGAGGCGCGCACGTGACGCCGCAAGCGCCGCAATCCGTGACCGTGTCGATCGCCGTCTCGCAGGTGCCGTCGCCGTCGCAGTCGGCGGTTTGGCCGCTGCACGCCGACGGAAAGCAAAGGCCCGCCGCGTCTGCGGTGAAACCGGGCTGACAAGGCCCGGCCACCAATGTGAGCGTGGCCGGGTGGGCCGCCTCCCGCGAATCGAAGCGAAGCGACGCCGCGCTGGAGTCGGCGCGGCTCACGATCCAGCCCGCGTTGACGGCGGTCCCGGCGAGGTAGGCGTTGACGTCGGCGGTCACGTCGAAATTCAAGTTGACCGAGTTGCCAGGCAGCACGGCCGCTTGCGCGGTGGGCGGGCTCACCCAAGGATTGGTGATGCCGGGCGCGACGGTCATGTTCCAGGCCGTCGGGCCGCTGCAGTCCGGCGTCGAGTTCGCTGGCGTGGTGTCCACCGCGCACGAGCGGGTCACCTCGGTCTCGCTCCAAGGAACCGTCATGCGGCTCAGGTCGACGGTCACCCCGGTTCCGATGTTGGTGATCGACATGGCAAGCATCGACAACGTCGCCGATGCCACGGTACCCCCCGGCCCAAGCGCCGCTTGCAAAGCGCTGGTGTCGAACTTGACGAGGGCCTTTTCGAGGCCTGTGCCGCGCACCACCAAAAACGTCGTCGTGCCCAGGGGTTTGTCCGCCGAAATCGTCGCGTCGGCGCTCGGAGCCAAGGTCAACGTGAGGGCCGACACCGCTTCAGCCGAATTCTCCTCGGGGGGCGCGTTCACCTCGGCTAGGCACCCCATGCTCAAGCATGCGAGCGGCAGTACAAGTCGACACGCTAAAGCTCCCATCCGCTTCATGACTTCGCTCTCCTCAGCGATCCGCCGTGCAGCGGCGGGCCCAAAAGGAGTAGGCAAAGTCACCTCGCCTCCATGCCCGGGGCTGCGGAGCCCACCCAAGAGCAGCCTATGCTTGCGTTGCTCGTGGGCGTGCGCGGAGCGCACCTTTCAAATTTGAAATATCCACCCTTGCAACCACGCCGTCAAGGGTGATTTATGAGAATAGGTAGAAACGAAATCGCGGATACGTTCGTGGCGGAACACGGCGCAAGGGCGTTAGGCAGCCTGGGCCGACCGCGGTGAGGGTCGACAGCGCGTCGAATTTGTCTCGGACTACGTACTTACACCTACAGCCATTGCGAACGCGCACACTGTATTTCCGACGGGCGGCAAGAGCCGGTCGGTCCTGTCTTACAAGGCGTACCCGGTCTCCCCATGCTCGGTGGAGTCGAGACCTTCTCGCTCGTCCGAGACAGGCACGCGCAATCCGACTACCTTGTCAATGATCTTGAGCAAGACATACGTGACAATCGCGGCGTAGACGCCGACGGCCAAGACACCCACCACCTGCGGCACCATCGCGGCGGCGTTCCCGAACAATAGACCGTCTTTCCCGGCCTCGTTCACCGCCTTTTCGGCCAGCACCCCGGTCAAAAGCGCCCCCAGAATACCGCCCACGCCGTGGACTCCGAAGGCATCCAACGAGTCGTCGTAGCCGAGACGTTCCTTCGAGACGACGGCCACGTAGCAGACCACACCGGCCGCGAGCCCAATGACGCTCGCCGCCCAGGGAGCCACGAATCCTGCCGCCGGCGTGATGCCGACGAGGCCCGCCACGAGGCCGGACGCGACGCCGAGCGCCGTGGGCTTACCGCGCTGTTTCCACTCGATGGCGACCCAGCCGAGGGCCCCGGCCGCCGCTGCAATGTGGGTGTCGAGCAGCGCCAAGGCGGCAAGGCCGTTGGAGCCCAAAGCGCTTCCGGCATTGAAGCCAAACCAGCCGAACCACAAGATGCCGGCGCCGAGGAGCGTCATGGTAAGGTTGTGAGGAACGTGCCTCTCGTGGGGGAAGCCAATGCGTTTGCCGAGGACTTTGGCGCACACGAGGGCCGAGATGCCCGCTGCCAAGTGCACGACGGTGCCTCCTGCGAAGTCGAGCGCGCCCATCTCGAACAACCACCCTCCTTCCGCCCACACCCAATGCGCAACAGGGTCGTAGACCAGCGTCGACCACAAGAGCACGAAGATGGCATAGGCCGAAAACCGCATGAGCTCGGCGAAGGCCCCCGCGATGAGCGCCGGCGTGATCACCGCGAACTTGAGCTGAAAGGCGCAGAAGGCCAGGTGCGTGACGGTGCCGCGCGCCTCGCTGACGTCGCCGCCGAGGCCGACCAGCTCGAAGCCACCGATGAGACCGCCATGGGAAGGCCCAAACGACAGCGAATAGCCGCACAAGACCCATTGCAACGTGACAATGGGCAGGGCCGCAAACGAGTGCATGAGCGTGGCGAGCACGTTTTTTCTGCGCACCATGCCGCCGTAAAACAGCGCAAGACCCGGGGTCATGAAGAGGACCAGGGCCGTTGAAACAAGGAGCCACGCGGTGTCGCCGGTATCGATCTTCATGGCTGAAGAGATACGGGGCCTTGTGTTTCCAGAACATTTCGTGGGCGCTTCGCGGGCGATTTTTCGCCGACGCGGGGCCCCGGTTCGGCACGTACGCTGGCTGCTCGCTGGCGAGCGCCTCCTTCGCGGGGTGAGCCTCACCAAATTGTGATAGCGTCTGGGCCCGGCCGTAACGCCGGAATGTCCCATGGATTGGCCCTACGACGACGCCGACGATTCGCCTCAAGAGCCCCCCGGCAGCCCCACGTGGGTTTGCCCGGACGACCATTGCACCTGCCACGAGGCCGAGCTGGAGACCGAAGAGCACGAGTTCTCGGTCATGCTGCTCAACCCCATCGGCGAGCGCATGGGCGGGGCCGCCTGCCGCATCACCTACCAGGGGCGCGTCATCAACGAGGACTCGCCCAACGCCGACCCGGAAGGTTGGATAACGTCGAAGGTGCCCCGGGTGCCGACCACCGTGCTCGTCGAGTGGGCTCCTCCGGAGAAACCCATGACGGAAGGATTTCCTTACCGTCGGCGCTACCACGTCGAGCTCTCCGACGACCGCCAGCGGGCGGCCCGAAGGCGCCTCGACAACCTGGGCTATTCGGCGCATTTCAGCCTGGAAGACAACATCAAAGACTTCCAACGCACCTATGGCTACGGTCAGATTACGGGCAAGCTCGACGACATCGAAGACGACCTCATCGAGTTTCACGACGAGGGACGGCCGCCCAGCTTGCGGCCCACCTCCACGGCCAGCGTCCCCGCGCCGCCCGCGTCCGACCCCGGCTTCAACATTCCTATCCTGAGCAAGGGCAACCAAGACGACGCGCCGATCGTCCACGCGCTGAACGCCAAGAGCGGTGACGGCGGCACGTCGAAGCTGGTGCCCGACGCCAAGACGCGCCAGGCGTCTCCCCAAGCCAAGGCCGGGCCTCCGCCGCGCAAGGGCGCCATCAGCCGTGGGGTAGGCTCGGCAAAGCCCGGGCTGGCGCCGCCTACCATCGAGAAGCTCATCGACACCAAGCGCGGCCTGTTCGAGCTCGTCTCCCTGAAGACCGAGTGGACCGACCCGAAAGACGCCAGCCGATCGATTTGGGGTCACTTCTGGATCTTCGCCGACGCCATGCTTTGGGAGGTGCCGAACGACGCGACCTGGGGCTTCTGGGGCGGCACCGCGGTTTCGCAACGCATCCCCACCACGAGCTACGACGGCGGTGTCACGAGCGTCGGTGTCCGAGACGACAAGCGCTTGGTGCGCCCGCAATGCACAGGGGAAGACGCGCAAAAGAGCGTGCGTAAGCTGCTCTTCAGCCAGGCCGATTTGCTCAAGTACAGCGCCATCCGCGATACCGTCGATGCCAAGCCGGGCTCGAACGACGCCAAGGTTGCCTGCATCTTGCCAACGACACGCCTTTACAACGAGCTCTACTTTCAGTCGCGCATCAAGATTGTGCCGCAGAATCTACCCATCGAGTTCATGAAAAAGCCGATGGAAGGCACGCTGCTCTACGCCGAAAACGTGGCCGACGAGGTGGCCCGGCAGTCGGCGTCGGTCACCATCCCTTCGGGCTTCGGCTGGTCCCTCGGCACGCCAGGGAAGATCTGGGCGCTCGGCAAGCACATGGAGACCTGGTGGTTCTGCAAGACCAGCGGGCTGATTGAATTTGCTTGCATCAACCACGGGTTTCACACCGGCATGAAGAAGGTCGGCGCGCAGAACCAGGCGAAGGCCATCCAAGCGCCGGGGGGCTGCCACAACTGGGCGCACTCGGACTATTCGCAGATCTTCGTGGCGGTGGCCGATTGGTGCTTCGTAAAAGACTTTTCTGGCAGCACCAGTTGGAAGCGCACCTCGGAACTGCTGCTCGGCAAGCACGGCGACCTCTTTCATCTCGGTCGCACCATGAGCGCGCTCAAGTCGACGGAATATGTGGGGCCCGGGCGGCAGGCCAAACCGGCATCCGTACAGAACCCGTCCGGCTCGGTGGACGACGAGCCGCACCTACCCTGAGCCTACCTGTCAGGGCTTCGGGTCGGCCCAGAAGGCCTGGACGTCCTGCGCACCTTCCACGACCAGCGGCCCAGGTCCGTCAGGAAAACGGAAGCGCAAGGTCTTGCCGTCGGCGATCCGCAGCATGGTCAGCGACACCGTATCGACGGCAAGATAACGACCGTCGGGAGACAGCACGGGGTAGCTGCCCCGCGTCATGGAGGTCAGGCGCTGCAGGGCGCCTGCAACGTCCACCGCAAAGACACCGTCTCCCCGGGCGACCACGATCCGCCCATCGGCGGACCACTCCGGGAGCCTGCGCTCGGCCTCGGGCTCCCCGGGTAGGCGCACCTTGGTGGTTGCTCCGTCCCACGCGATGATCTCCAGGGTCTCCGGGCCGAGCACGGCGATGTGGCCGCCGTTGGGCGCAAAGGCGTGGGTCTCGACGACGTCGGGTGGGGCCGCCGCAGCCTCGCGCAGCACCCGAACCTTGCCACCCGGTCGATCGATGGCCGTAACCTTGCCATCGCGATCGAACAGCGCGACGCGTTGTCCGTCCTGGGAAAAGCGCGCGCTGGCGCCGCCCAGCGTAGAGCGAAGGTCCGGCGCGTTTCTCCCACGGCGGATGACCTTGGTCGTGCCCTTCGCGACGTCCGCCGACAGCACCTGACCGTCATCGTCAGCGATCCAAAGGTCGGCGGCGCGCGGCCCCCAAAACAACGCGCCTTCGCTGCTGAGCGGAGGCGCGAGGGTGCGTCGCAGGGCGCCCGTCTGGGCGTCGACCACGAACACCTTGCCTGCTTGGTAGACCGCCAACAGGGCCCCCGTCGGGTCGAGCTCCAACGACGACTCGAGGACGTCCGGTTGGAAGACGGTGTGCGCGAGGTGCTTGCCGTCGGCCGTGCGCCATACCTCCACACCGTCGAGCTCCTGGTTGGTGATCACGCGCTCGCCGTCGGCGGTCACCCGGAGCCCCATGAAACCCATGGGCGAACCCACCTCGTAGCTGGGCTTGGCGTTCGGCAGGCGAAACAGGGAGAACGAGGTGCCGACCTTGGTGACCACACGCTGACCGTCGTTCAGCCATTGGACCTGGAAACCCTCGCCCTGGCAGGACGCCGAGAACGTGGTGGGATCGCCGCCCCGCATGTCCCAGACACGGAGCACGCAAGGCGCCTTTGGCTCGGGCGAAGT
>CAYLJT010000169.1:0-12140 GCA_964383995.1 uncultured Polyangiaceae bacterium | reverse complement strand
CACTTCTCAGGTAGAATTCCAGCTCCTTTCCTGAACAGTCGGTGCTCCGCCCCGGGCATTACATTTTCGGACTACGACGGGAATCTGTTGCTGACAGCACTTCAGAAGCTCCGGGCGCTCGCTCGGAGTCGCGGCACATAGTCGCCGGATGGCTGGTGGAAGATGGTTAGGCGCAGAGGCGGACCGATGACCAGGCCGAATGGCTAGGCTCTATCGAGCGTGAGCCCAGCCTTGCCGTTCGCTCACGCGCGCTTTCCAAGCTTGGTCTTCCCAAGCAGTGCGCCCTCGACGTTGGCGCCTTCCAGGTTGGCCTTCCAGCTATGGACGCCGAATAGGTTGCTGTAGGACAGGTCCGCGCCGCGTAGGTCGGTGCCTTCTAGCTCGGCGTCTAGCAGGTCGGCGCGGCGTAGGTCGGCTTTGACGAGGGTCGCGCGGCGCAGGCTGGCTTCGCGGAGGTCGGCTCCTTCGAGCCTGGCGAAGCCTAGCTTGGTCCGCAAAAAGCCTGCGGATTTTAGGGCGGCTTGGGTCAGCTTGGCGTGGCTCAGATCGGCGCGCTCCCAGGTGGAGCCTTCGGCGTCGATGGCTATCAACGACACGCCCGGCAGCTCTGCGTGCTCCGCGCCTGCTCCGGTCAGCACGGCACGGTTGGCTGAGACATCGCGGCCTTTGGCAGCGAAGAGCACGGCCTTCGGCAACTTTGCCTCGTTGAAAATGGCGCGGTCGAGGGTGGCTTCCAGGAAGCTGGCGGACGCTAGCTCGCAGCCCTCGAAGGTTGTCTCGGTCAAGTTGGCTTCGGTGAACGTGGGGCGCTCGCCTTGGGCGCCACGGAAGCTCGCGCCCTGGGCGCGCGCCTTGGTGAACACCGCGAAGGACAGGCACGCGCCGTCTAGCTTGGCGCCCTCTAGTTTTGCGCCGCTCAGGTCGGTCAGGGTCAGGTTGGCGGAGGTCAGATCGGCGCCGGTCAGATCGACGCCTTCCATTTGGCAACCCTCCAGGTTGGCGGAGACCAGGCGCGCTCCGCGCAGGTTGGCGCCTTGCAAGAACGATCCCTTCAGCGACTGACCTTCCAGGTCGAGCTCGGACAGGTCCGCGTCGGCCAACACCATGGCTTCCAAGGATTCGCCCGCGGCGCGGCGCAGGAGCACTTGATCGCGCGCGGTGGGGTCGGGTGGGGGCGCCTCGGGCGGATCGAGGTGGCGGAGCGCGTGGGCTATCTCCTCGTCGGTGTACTCCTTCTTTCGCAGGAGATCTTCCAGCATCGCGCAGTCGACCTTGCCTGGTCCCGGGGCGTCGGGCTCGATTTCGTCGAGGCTGATACCAAGCTCCGCTAGCTTCTGGTCGCGCTCCTTCTCGGCTTTGGCCAGCGTGTCTTTGACCTCCTGAATCCGCGGATCGTCCGGCGGCGGCGGAGGGTCGTTCTGCGGCGGAACCTCGGGCAAGGCGTCGAGCTCGGGCAGCTCGGGTTGCAGGGCGGCGTAGAAGCGCTGCTGCACGGCCTCGTTGCTCAGCGGTTCGTCGCTCAGATTTTCGCGCAGGATCAACAGCGACCTGACCTCCGGTGCGCCCTCGTCTCGGACACGCAACAGCCCCCGCCACACCAGGTGGACGAGCCCCGCGTCGGGGTCGAACGTCACGGTGTCCAGACGCAACCGCACCTCGTGCAGATCGCCACCGTCTTCGGGCTCGCGCATCACGAACGCGCGCGGCCGCACCCCGGGTAGGCGGCCCGAGATGCGCGGCGTGGTGGGCAGGCAACCCGACAACGTAAACGGCTCGTCGCCCTGCAAGTAATCCAGTTGTTGGTCGAGGGGCGCGGCCTGGAAGAAGCCCCAGTCGAAGTCCTCTGGAAAATAGGGCCAACGCTCCGCGAGCCAGGCTTTGTCGTAGCTGCCGATGCGGGCCCAGCGACGAGGGAAGCTCGGCGGGATGGGCGCGAAGCACACCGGGGTCGGGCTGCTCGAGGGCGACTCCATGCGCGCCTTCGGCTGCTCCAGGGAAGGTAGTCGGGCGACGCCGTCGGCGGAGGGGGCCGCCTTGGCGCCGACGCCCGAGGGGTTGGTCACGATGGAAGGTCCACCAAAGGCCCGCTCCCACACCAGCGGGATCTTGTCGAAGGCCTTGGGCGCGCCCGGGATCTTGCCACCCACGGTGGACTCCCAGGTGCGGTCGCCGATGGCCAACAACGTCTTCGAGAAATGGCGCTCGCCTTCGCCCTTCGGTTCGCCGAAGGTCAGGGTCACCTCCATGGCCTTGGCCTGCCCACCCGTCGCGTGCGCGTGCCCGACCAGGGTCACGTCGGCGCGGGGCTTGAAAATGGCGTAGTCCGATGGATAGCGCAGGGTGCGCTTGGGATCGTCGCCCCAATACAGGTCGCCTACCACGTCGGGCATGCCTTCGGTCGCGCGCGCAGGGGCGCCGTCGGTCAGCTGGAAGGAACCCTTGACGATCACCGTCAAGGTAGGTTCCGGAGGCCGCGCCTCCCAGGCTAGGGTGCCTACGCCGAAGGGGCTGACATTGACCACGGGCACGACCTCGCTGCGCCGCCGTGGTAGGAGGGAGAGCAGGTCGGCCTCGGTGGCCGAACCGCGTTGGCCCACGCTGACTGGAATCTCCTGGACGTCCGCGTTGAAGAACGGCAACCCTACGGCCGCCGCGGCCGCCGCATGGTCTTCGGGAGAAAGCACGAAGGTGCCCGCAAAGGGGCTGTCGTCGGCCTCCGGTGGGCTCCAGGGTGGGCGTGGGAAGCTGGCCAACAGGGCAGGGGGAAGGGCCGCCTGCCCAGGGGCAAAGGGCAGGGCGGGCGCGGCGTCGCCTTCGCCCTCGACCGTGATGGTGATGTCTTTTTTGTCTCGGACAACGGCAGGCTCGTCAGGCGCCGCCGTTTCGGAGCCAAAATCGCTGGTATCGACATCGACGCTGATCTCTTGATAGACCTCGACGTCCACGTAGGGGGCGGGCTCGGCTGGGGGCGGCGGGGCCCCGACGGCAGGCATGCCGACGGCGGGTACCGGCTGAAATGGCAAGGCGGCGAGGTTCGGCGCCGAGGTCGCCGCGGTCGGCGCGGGCTGCGCGACCTTGAAGGGAAGGTTGTCGTCGAAGGTGCCTTCCTGTGCGGCCACCGTACTGTCGAAGCGCGCCCGCGTCGGTGCTGGCGGGGCCGGTACGGGAGCGGCCGGCGGCGGCGCTTGCTCATCGAGGACCATGGTGCCCGTCAGGGACACGGGGGTCTCCTCCGGCACGATGAGCATGGTGCCCGCGGGGCCCTGTTTGGAGCGGGAGATGTGTTGGGTGGGTAGGGCCGGCTCCGGAGCTTGAGGGGGTGCAGCCGCCGCACCTTGGTTGAACGCAGGCCACGCGGTAGACTCGTTTTCCTGGGCAACGGCGACGACCACCAACATGCGGCCCAGGTGGCTCGCATCGGCCACCGGGAAGGCGCCGCGGAACAACACAGACACGGTGCCCGCGTCGGCGTCGATGTCCAGATCTTCCAGACGCAAGGTCAGCTCCGCCGGGCGCACGGACGGCAGGTAGATGCGCGCTTGCCCGACGAGGAAGGGGAGCCGGGTCGTCAAGCGGGGAGAGCTGGCGCTGACCCCTTCCAGGATCAGCCACTCGTCGCCGCGCAGGGAGGCCACTTGTTGGTCGACCGGGGCGACCTGGAAATAGTGGCGGTCGAAGCCGCGCACCAGGGTGGGCGGCGTGGCCGCGAGGCCCTTCCTTTGGTCGGGCGTCAGGCGCTTGCGGCGCGCGGGCCAGCTCGCGGCGATGGGCCCAAAGCCCGCCGGTTGACCTGGATTTTGCGGGTTGCGAATGTTCGGCGTCTTGCCGGTGCCGGCGCCTAGCGGATTGTCCGAGACACCGGGGCCGCCCGCCGCCCTCTCCCACACGAGCGGCAGCTCGCTGAAGGCCTGGAGGCCCTGCGGCGTGTTGTCGCCGACGACCTCCAAGGTCTTCTGCAGGAGCATCGGACCGCCGTCCATGCCGAGGCCGAGGGTCACCGGGAGCTGCGTCACGGGGTTGCCACCGGGGGACCGCGCGCGACCCACGAGGGTTACGTCGACGAGGGGCTTGGGCGGCCCGAGCTGCGTCGTCGCACGCACGCTGCGCCCGGGGCTGTTGCCGTGGTGGATGTCCGCGCGGTGGACCGGCTGGGGCGCCACGCGGCGCGCGAGACCGCCGTGCACGAGCTCCAGCGTGGCTTTGGCCATGACGGCGACGAACAGGGCTTGGTCGTCGCGAAAGGCCCAGGTGGCCCCGGAGGCGTGCCCCAGGGCGGTGACGGCGGTGGCGTCGTGGGTGTCAGCCATGTTCAGCCGAGCAGGACCCGATCGCCGTCGATGCTGGTTTCCTTTTCGGAGACCAAGCGCGTGCGCTCGCTGTGCAGATCGAAGGCCCCCGCGATCAGCGCGCGGGCCCGGCCCGCCCGCGTCTCGATCACGTCGCGCGCCGCGCTCAAGATGCTCTCGGCGCGTTGCACGAGCCGCTTCGCGTCGATCGTGTGCTCTGCGCTGTTTTGCCGAATGCGCTCGGCGGTGGTGGTGACGAGCGTCGCCACCAAGGATGCGCTGCCCAACGCGACTTCCGCCGCGCGCGCGCGCAGGCCGAGCTCGTCGGCGTCGGCGTGGATGGCGTGGGGGCCCAACGCGATCTGCGTGTGCTTCGACGCGCTGCCCGCGCGCAGGCTCACTTGCCGCGGCGCCTCGACGCAAACGTCGCGCGTGGCCTCGACGCGCACGTCGCTGCCCGCGAGCACCACGGCGCCCGGGGCCGCGAGGCGCAGATCGCCGTGCTCGGGCCCGATCGTCAGCGCGCCCCGCTCGTAGCGCAAAAGAAGCCTATTTTCGCTGTCGCGCAGCTCGAGCGCGCCGTCTTTCAAGAGCGCCTTTTCGCCGCCATCGAGGACCAACGTTGCTTGCGAGCTCGGGGCGGTTTCCGTCGCGGGCTCGGCCCGCGCCATCGACAGAGCGGCGTTTCGCATGGCCCCTATTCGCAGACCAAAGGAGGCCGATGTCAAGGCGAGATCGGCCGCGTGAAATGCCTCGACATGGCGCGGAGACCGTTGACGAAGACGCGCCGCTGGGCGTACGAGCCATTTCATGATCACGAGGCACCCCCTCTCGTACAAATGGATCCTCATCGGCGCTGGCGTCATCGTGGGGCTCAACTACCTCGTGCGCGCGCTGCTCGCGGATCCGGTGCGCGTCCAGCTCATCGCGAGCTTCGAGGGCAATACGGGGGTCTATCTCTACGCGGCGATCGTCGCCTTCGTGAGCTTCTTCGTCGGCGGCGCGGTGGTGGGCGTGTGGAGCCCCGGGGAGACCATCAAAGAGCCCGCCTTCGCGGCTCTGATCGCCATCACGCTCAATGCCATCGACAACTTCGGGAACGTCGATGGCAGCACGTTTACCGTGGCCGATTGGTTCATCGGCACCACCATCGTCGCGGTGGTCAGCTTCGCCATGACGTTTGCCGGAGCCTGGGTCGGCGAGCGGCTGCAGGGCGACACGGAAGAAAAAGAAAAAGAAGAGCACGGCGCGCCGCCTTCGGGCAGCGAATAGGGGCCCGCGGCCGGCTCTGGGGGGCGGTTGCAATGCGGCAAATCGTCGCGCTCACGACGTGTGCCGGAATTCGTTCGGGACGTCTGAGAGCCCGTCTTCTCCTGGTTTTTCCGCTGTATTGGCTTGCTTAGGCGGAGCCCGCGCGGACGCAGGTGGGAGTCGCCTGGGGACCTGCGACACTGTGTCACGTTCACAGATCCAGCTCGGGTAGGTCATGGTGGCGCCTGGAACTTCCCAAGGAGCCCTATCCATGAAGAACAAGTCGCTGTTTCTCTTGACCCTCGCCGGCGTGCTCGTGAGCGCTGCAGCCGAAGCGCACATCTCGGTGGTTGGCGGTATGGCTTACGCGAACAAATCTCAGGTCATCGAGTTCAGCGTGGGCCACGGCTGCGACGGCGCGGACACCTACGCCGTGGACGCCGAGATCCCCAAAGGCATGACCTCCGTGCGGCCGATGTTCAGCGACTTCGGAATGACCTCCACCGTGACCGACCCGGCCGACGCCACCATCGTGACCAACGTCATCTGGCAGAAGCCCATCGAGACCGCCCTCGACAGCGACTCCAACTACTACAAGCTTGCCGCGCGCATGAAGGTGCCCGATGAGCCCTTCACCACGGTCTACTTCAAGATCCACCAGACCTGCCGCGCCGCCGACGGAACGCTCGCGTACGCCGATTGGGTTGCCCTCCCTGGTGAAGTCGGTGAGGCCGCCGCCGCCCTCAACATTCTCCCCGCGCGTCTCCCCGGCTGGAACAAGTACACCGTTCCTGTCGACGTTCCTGACATGAGCGTGTTCTTCCAGGACGCCCTGATCGTGTGGCGCGGATCCGAGGCCTACAGCTACAACGACGCGACGATCGAGCTCATCAACGGCACCGAGGGCGCCTCGTTGATCTCGGACGGTCTGCACGCGGGCGACGAAATCTGGGTTCGGTACTAAGTAAAGGAGCCGTCATGAAACGTTGGCTCTTTTTGCTGGCAATAACTTGTGTTTGGGGCTGCACCGACGACGAAACGACGCCGGCGACGACCTCCAGCACGACCACCACCTCCACGACCAGCACCACGTCGTCCAGCTCCAGTGGCACGGGCGGCAGCGGTGGTGAGTCGAGCTCGAGCACCACGTCGAGCGGAACCGGCGGCGCGGGCGGCGGCGGAAACACCGTCTTGGAAGCCTGCGTCGACAAGTACGATGCCTTGCCCATGGCACCGGATGGCAAGCTCCCCTGCGAGCTCATCCCGCCGGGGTTGAAGCTCGAGCAGTCGCCTTAAAGCAAGCGGTTGCTCGTCGGGCGCTGGGCCACTTCGCGGGCTTGGCGCCTTTTTTTTGCCGGTGCGGCAACTTGTCGCGTTGGTTTTGCCGAGCCAATCGGCGACAATCGAGGCCAAACGATGCGACAACCTGCCCGTCGACCCCGTTTTCCAGGCGCACGGCGCCTGTGCGTCCCGATGGTCCCGGCGATGATCCTTGCCATGGTCGCCCTCGGCGCCTGTGAGCTGCATCCCCTTCCCCTGGGACTCGAGGCTGGACAAGGGGGTCAGGGATCGACCAGCACCTCCGCGAGCAGCAGCGTCGGGCAGGGCGGGCAGGGCGGCGACGGTGGCGCCGATTGGGGCGAAAATCAGCTCCCTTGCGAGGTCAAGTCGGTGCTCGAGGCGGTGTGCGTCAACTGCCACTCTTCACCGCCCGCCGCGGGGGCGCCGATGGCCTTGATCTCGCGCTACGACTTTCTTACCCATTGGCAAGATACGGGGCAGACCGTCGGCGAGCGCAGCGTCGATCGCATGAAGCTCGGCGGCTCGCCGATGCCACCTTCGTCCGAGCCTCCGCCTGCCCCCGAAGCGCTCACCGTCATCGAACAATGGGTGACCGCTGGCATGCCTCCGGGCAACTGCGGCTCTCTCCCCGAAAAACCCTTGGAGCCGACCTGCGCGAGCAACGAGCGCTGGGCCCAGGGCGACACGGGCAGCGCCAAAATGAACCCGGGCCTCGCCTGTCGTTCGTGTCACAAAGTGTCGGCCCCCGACAAAAACTACTTCTTCATGGGCACCGTCTTCCCATCGTTTCACGAAGAAGACCTGTGCAACAGCCCGCCCCCGCCCGACGCGAAGATCGAGATCGTCGACGCGACGGGGGTCGTCGCCATGACGCTTACCCCCAACAACGTGGGCAACTTCCAGTCGAGCGCCGTCGTCGCGGGGGTCAACGTGCCGTACACCGCGCGGCTCGTCGCCAACGGGCTGACGCGCGCCATGAACACGCCGCAGATGGATGGCGACTGCAACAAGTGCCACACCGAACAAGGCGCCGAAGAGGCGCCGGGGCGGCTCGTGTGGCCAGGCACCTGGGATCCACCGACGGTGCTCGCGCCCACCATGGTGTCTGTCGAGCCGATGGCGGGGGCCCTGCACGTGGTGTTTCAAGGGGATAATTGCGACAAAATCCTCCTTTCGCGCAACCAAGATGGGGGAGATTACGTAGTGGCCTACACGGTGAGTGGTAGTACCAAGTTCGTGCACGACGAAGACGCTTCCAACGTGGGCTCGGTGTACTGTTACAAGGCGCAGTGCAAGAAGGGCGTCGACGTGAGCGACTACTCGAACGAGCTCTGCAACACGCCGTAGGCGATACTTGCGCGAGAGCGAGGCAGCGATGCATCAAATTGGGTTTGCGATGGGAATGGGCGCGGGGCTCGTAGCGATGCTCCTCGCCGCGGGGTGCGACGACTCGAGCAGCACGGACACGATGAGCACCGACACATCGAGCACGTCCGGGTCGGGGGCCGGGGCGCCGGGGACCATGGCCGTGTCGATTGACTTCGAGGCTGCCGTCGCGGGGCAGGCGTTCTCGTGCGCCTCGCAATACGCGGGGCTCGGTGCGCAACAATCGAGCGTCCGTCCCGCCGACCTGCGCGTGTACATTCACAACGTGCGGCTCTTCAAAAAGAGCGACGGCGCCGAGGTCAGCGTCGACCTCGACCAGGACGGCAAATGGCAATACCAAGACGTCGCGTTGCTCGACTTCGAAGACGGCAGCAACGGCTGCATCGGCGACGCCGGGATGAACACGAGCCTGCGTGGGCGCGTGCCCGACGGCGAATACGAAGGGGTGGCGTTCACCGTCGGCATTCCCCTGGCGTTGAACCACGGTGACCTGGCGAAGGCACCCCCGCCCTTGAATGTCTCGGACCTGTTCTGGACCTGGAATCAAGGTCATTTGTTCTTTTCGGCCGTGTACGACTCGAAGCTCGACGCTGGCACCTTCCACAAGTTCTTCGTCCAGGTGGGGAGCACGGGTTGCCAAGGCGACGCGGAGCAGGGTGGAATCACGGGCTGCGACCAGCCTAACCGCCCCGAGTTCCGCTTCGACGCCTTCGTGCCCGGCCAAAACACCATCGTCGCCGACTACGCGACCCTCATCGCCGAGTCGATGTTGGATACCGAGGTCGGTTGCCATTCGTTCCCGGACACGCCCGACTGCGCCAAGCCCTTTGAGCACCTGGGCATCGTCTACCCGACCGGGGTCAACTCGCCCGAGACGCAAGACGTCTTTCACATGGAGTAGGGCCTTTTCCAACGCCAGGTAAGGTCATGGCAAGGCGCCGACAAACCTCCGTTGCTCTCCGCGCGGCGGTGCTGTCGGCGCTCTCGTTTGGGGGGCTCGGTTGCGGCGAGACCGATGAGGGGGCCCCCGCCGACACGACCTATGTTTGGGCGCTCCCGGCGGGCTTTCCCGTCCCCGCGGTGCCCGACGACAACCCCATGTCGGCGGCCAAGGTCAAGCTCGGTCGGCACCTGTTTTACGACCAGCGCCTGTCCGACAACGGCAGCCAGTCGTGCGCATCTTGCCATGCCCAAGACCTTGCCTTCACGGACGGGCAGGCGACCGCCTTGGGGTCCACCGGAGAGGCCACCCCGCGCGGTTCCATGAGCCTGTTCAACGTGGCCTACGCCTCCGTTTTTACGTGGGGAAATCCGCTGCTCTTCGAGCTCGAAACGCAGGTGCTCGTGCCTTTGTTCAACAGCGAGCCGGTGGAGCTTGGGCTGAAGGGCAACGACGAAGCGATGCTCGCGCGCTTGCGAGCCGAGGCGACCTACACGCCGTTGTTCGCGGAGGCCTTCCCCGACGACCCGGATCCGTACACGGTCAACCGGGTGGTGATGGCCTTGGCCAGCTTCGAACGGACTCTGATCTCGGGGCGCTCTCCCTACGACCGCTACCGCTTCGACGGCGACGAAGGGGCGCTCGACGAAGGGCAGAAACGGGGGCTCGCGCTGTTTGAGTCGGAGCGCCTGGAATGCTCCCAATGCCACGGCGGGTTCAACCTGCAAGACTCGGTCAAGTGGCAAGACAAGGCCGAAATCGAGGTGTTTTTCCACAACACGGGCCTCTACAACCTCGACGGTGCCGGAGCCTACCCGGCGCCCAACACGGGCATCCACGAGCTGACCGGTCACCCGGAAGACATGGGGAAGTTCCGCGCGCCGACCCTGCGCAACATTGCCCTGACCGCGCCTTACATGCACGACGGCAGCATCGCCACCTTGAGCGAGGTGTTGGATCACTACGCGGCCGGTGGGCGCACGATAGCCGACGGGCCCTACGCCGGGGTGGGCAGCGAAAACCCGTGGAAAGACCCGCTCGTCCACGGCTTCACGTTGAGCCCCGAGGAGCGGGCCGACCTGCTCTCGTTTCTCAACAGCCTGACGGACCTGGAGGCCCTGAACGACCCTCGCTACGAAGACCCTTGGCCTTGAGCTTCAGGGGGTGGGGTTGGTCGGCTCGGTGGCGCAGCGGACGCCCAGGAAGCCGCAGCGGTAGGTTGTTTTGAACACAAACGAACGGTCGTTGCGGAACAGGTCGCGGGCGCTGTCTTTCCAGCTCCCGCCGTGGCCGAAGCGGCCCGTGCTGGTCTTGTCGGTGGGGTAGGTGGTCCACTCGTACACACTGCCGCCGAGGTCGTGGATGCCGAGCGGGCTGTCGCCCTTGGGGAAGCTGCCGATCGGGCAGGTGCTGGCGCGTTTGCCGTCTTTTCCGCCCCAGCACATCTGGTCGTCCGGGTCGTCGTTGCCCCAGGGAAACAGCCGGCCTTCGGCGCCGGCGCGGGCGGCCCACTCCCACTCGTCGCTGGTGGGAAGGCGCTTCTTTTGGGCCTTGCAGTAGCCTTCGGCCTGGTTGAAGTCGATGCACACCATGGGATGATTGGCAAGGTCGGCCTTGCCGTAGGTGTAGCCGTCGCACACGGTCAGGCGGTCTTTGTCGCAGCCGCCGTCTTTCACGCAGGTGGCGTATTGCTCGGCGGTGGCTTCGTTGGCGTCGAGGCAGAAGGTCGCGACGGTCGCTTTCTGTTTGCCCTTGCCGGCCAAGAACTCACCGCCGGGGACCTCGACCATGCCAGGCGGACAGCGGGGAGGAGGAGGCGGCGGAGGTGGGGGCTCGGGCGGAGGCGGCGGCGCCGAAGCGACGGGCTCCGCGCTCGGCGGCGTGGTGGGAAGGGCGGCGGGCGTCGCCGCGGGGGGAGGCGGTGCCGATGCGGCGGCCGGTGGCGTTGGGGAGGCGGGGGCCCCCGAGCAGGCGGCGGCCCCGACCACCGCGAGCGTTGCTGCTAAGGAGACGATGTTCTTCGACAATCGCTGGTTCATTCTTACCTCGGCTACCACAACACGATGACGGGGCTCTTGTCCGTCGGCTGCCATTGCTCTTGCACGACCAGGAGGGGCTTCGGGACGAAGGCGCCGGCCCCGTCTTGACCCGGAGCCCAAAGTTGAAACACGCGACGATCACCCTTCCGAATGGGCATCAAGATGTCGCCGTAGGGCTCCGCGTCGCTGCCTCCGATCCAGAAGGCGATGCCCTCGGGGGTGCCGGCGACCAGGGAGATCGCGAAGATCTTCCCCGAGCAGCGCAGGCGCATCCACTCCCGTACGAGGTGCGCCCGACATCCGGCGGCGGCAGGGCCGGCTCGCGTCGGCGCAACCTCCGTGGCGGAGGACCACTCGGTGACCTTCGGGGGGCCCGACTTTTCGTCGGCGAGCGGCGCGCTGGCAAGGGGAAGGGGGGCGCTCGCGCTTGGGGTGGGCGCGGGGTCGGTGGGGCCTGCGGGCACGTCGCCTGGCCAAATCAGTGCGCCGAGGGCGGCGACAAGTGGCAGTGGACGAAGTCTCATAGGGTCTTCAAGAACGCCACGAGGGCCGCGCGTTCTTCCCCGGTCAGGTGATTGGTTTGGCCCATGCGGTTTCCATTGCGCTCGATCAGGTCTTCCAGCGAAGCAGCGCTGCCGTCGTGGAAGTAAGGTGCGTGGCCCGCCACGAACACGAGCGAAGGCGTCTTGAACGAGAGGTCGGGCTCGTCGTCGAAGTCGGGCCGGGAGGGCAATTTGCCAAGGGGGTAGGCGGTGCGGTCGGTGTAGTCGCTGTCCGGGACATGGCACTTGGCGCAGCGCGTCGCCTCGCTGTTGAAGAGGGTCTTGCCAAGCTCTTCTTGGGGGGTCAGGGCGCGCTGTTCGCGGGGTGGCGGGACGAAGCCGCGGCGCGCAAATTCAGCCAAAAACGAGGCGCGGGCGTCGAGGTTGACCTTGG
>CAYLJT010000168.1:0-12144 GCA_964383995.1 uncultured Polyangiaceae bacterium | reverse complement strand
GCCGAGGTAGCTGCCGTCGGCGTCGATCACCGCCGCCGTGTTGTAATAAACGCCGGGGGCTTCGCGCTCGTAGAGCGGCACGATCATCACCATCCCGTACTCTTTGGCGATGCCCTGCATGACCGAGGTGGTGGGGCCAGGGATGGCTTCGGCGGCGTCGTACCAGCGGGGATCTTGGCTGGGGCAGAAGTAGGGCCCGTTGAAGATCTCCTGCAAACCAAGGATTTGAACGCCCTTTTTCCCCGCCTCGTGGATCATCGCGAGGTGTTTTTCGAGGGCCTTTTCTTGAATTTCTTTGACAGACAAAGACCCGTCATTGGCGGCGTCCGAGGCCTGGATCAGGCCCACCTTAACGATGCGGCTCATGCGGAGCTCCCTTCACGTGTAGGAAATTGGGGGGCCGGGAGGATACGACGGTGAGCGCGTTTCGGGGGAGGACAATCGAGCGTGGGCGCCGCGGGAACGCTCGCGACGCGAGCCAGCGTGAAGATCGGCACCAGCCGACAGCATGAGCGGGCGTTGGCAGAGCGGCCCGCCAACGCAAACAGCGTGACCCACCTTCCATGCTCGGGGCGCTGCCAAAGACGGTACAGATCGGGAGCAACTGCGGGACGGGATCGGACGCGCAAGCGGACGAGTCAGGTCGGCGCCAGGAGCAACGTCTGGAAGAGACGACCTTGCCGAGCGACGATCTGCGCGCTGTCAGCGACCACGGCGTGCGCGATATTCGGAGCTTGGGAAGGTAGGGAAACGACACGCTGCTTCACTTCCTGTCAGCCATGGCAAGATGGGTAAGCGAGCATGGCGCCCTGCCTGGGCAGCCCCGCCCAAATCGCAAAGCCGTGCTGGCGGTGTCAAGGTGGAGCGACGTCAGACACCTCCCCAAAGACTTCTTCTTTCTGTCCTTCCCTTCCCTCAGGGTCTAGAGCCCTGACAAGGCGCCGACGGTCAAGGCGCTGGCCTAGATCGGCCTCGCGCGCGGGCTTTACAGCCACGCCCCGCCTTGGTACACTTCGCTCATGATTCCTCCGAGCCCCAACCCGCTCCGTCGTCGCTCCCCTAGGTCGCGGCCCGCCGTCGAGCGGAAGGCATCTTCCCAGCCGCCCCTGCCTGCCGTGGACGAGCGCCTGGTGATGCCTGAGACGCGTTTCGAGGTCATCGACGGAAAGGTTGAGTACGTGTCTCCTGCCGATCAGCCCCACGGCACCCGCCACTCCAAGATTGCCGCGCTGCTCGAGGCCTATGTGGCTGAAGGCTATGATGTTGCGGTCGACATGCTGACGCGGACCTCGGAAAAGGGCGACATGGCGCCGGACGCCAGCGTTTATCCCCTCGCGTTGGACGAGGAGACCGGCGGTCGCCAGATCGAGGAGATGGCGTTCGAAGTGGTCAGCACCGAACGCCTCAGCCACTCGGCAAAAAAGGCAGCCGCGCTCAGCGCTCGCGGCGTACGCCGAGTGTTCGCCATCGATGTCGAGCGTCGTCGGGCGCTCGTGTGGTCTGTATCAACCGACTCATGGGAGATTCTTTCCAACCAAGCTACCCTCGTGGACCGGACACTGGCCATGCCGCTCCCCATCAGCGCCTTGGTAGACGCCGCAAAAACGGATGACGCGGTGGCAGCCGCACTGTTGACCAAGAAAAACCCCGTGCTCGAGCAGGCGTTGCAAGCGAGCGCCGAACGCGGCGAAGCGCGGGGCGAAGCGCGCGGAGAAGCACGGGGAGAAGCGCGCGGAGAAGCGCGGGGCGAAGCGCGGGGTACCTTGGAGGCCACCATCGAGAGCCTTCTCGTGGTGCTCGAAGCCCGAGGTATCGCGCTGCCCAAGAAGGCTGAAAAGAAAATCCGTGCAAACACCGATCGCGCCGAGCTGGCGCGCTGGTTGCGGCGCGCCGTCAGCGCGACGCACATCGACGACGTCATGAAGCCGTGAGCGACGGGTACGTCGGCGCGAAAGGAATGTGAGCCCGTTCGTGGAGGCCTGACGCCCCCGCGACGCTCGACCCTGCTGCCGGCGTTCTTACATGCTTCGGGAAGAAACGCGCCGTCCTCTACCCATGTTAACAACCGAACGGCAGCCTGTCGTGCTGCCGCGCGGTATGCTGCGCGATCGACGCAAGCGACAGAATGCGCGGCGCCAAGGCTCGGTCCAGTCCGTGCTAGCCAACGCGCTCCGAGTGGATCATGCCCCAACTAGAGCTCTCCTTTGCATCGGGTGAAACCTCGCTCTCCGTCCGCCGCTTCGCCGTTCGCGAGGGCCTTTCCAGCCTTTTCAGCGTCTCGGTCTGGGCGCGCTCCAAGAACGACGACCTCGACCTCGAGAGCATCGTGGGTCAGGCGGCCGCGTTTCAAGTTGCGAGCGGCATGGCCTTCAGCCTGTTCGGGGGCAGCCGACGCTGGAGCGGCATCTGCCACGAGATGGGCCACGTCGAAACGGAAAGCACGGGCCTTTCCATGTACCGTTTCCGGATTGCACCCAGCCTGTGGCTGCTCACCCAACGCACGAATTGCCGCCTTTTTCAGCACTCGAGCATCCCCGACATCATCGCGCGCATGCTCGACGAATGGCAAATCACCCCCGAATGGCGCATCGATCGCGCCGCCTACCCAAAGCTCGAGCTGCGCATCCAATACGGAGAGAGCGACTTCGCCTTCTTCAGCCGCTTGCTCGAAGAAGCGGGCATCTCTTACCTGTTTTCCGACGACGGCGAGAGCCGCTTGCTGCTCAGCGACGCACCCCAATCCGTCGAGCCCCGCCCGGGGCTTCCCATCCCCTTCCAAGACAACGCCAACCAAGCCGCAGAGCAGGAGTATGTCAGCAAGGTCTGCGTTGTCCGAGACGTCCGACCCGGACGTGTCACACTGCGCGACCACGACTTTCGACGGCAGCCCAAGTACCCTCTGCTGGGCAGCAGCGGAACGGCCCTGGCCAGCATCGAAGACCGTCTGGAGGTCTACCAGTTTCGTCCGGGCGCCGCCCTCGTGGAGCTAGAATCGTCGGCGGCTCTCAAAATCGACCGCGCCACGGGCGTTGGCATCGCTCACAAGCTGCTCGACGTCGCGCTGGGCGAGCAGTCGCTGGGGGACTTTGGCCGCGACGCTGGCGTGATGGCCGTGGGCCGCTTGGATCAAGAGGCCCAGAAGCACCTGCACGGCTTCGCTGGCAAGGCCGAGCACGAGGCCGCTGGCTTGCTGCAGGCAGGCATCCAGGGGGGCCTCAAGGGTGCGGTTCAGAAGGCCGAGCAGGACATCGACGGCCTGGTGCAAAAGGCCGAGTCGTTTGTCGAAGGCAAGGTCGGCGGCCTGGTCGCAGACAAGCTCGGAGGCCTGGCGGGCGGCGTGGTGGGCGACATCCTCGGCGATCTGTCGGGGGACATCGCGGGCAACATCGCCGCAGCCATCGCGGGCAAGATGGCGTCCGCGGTAAAGAGCGGTCTCGACCGCCTCGCCAGCGACGACAAGGGCTTTTCGCGGCACGACGACAAAGCCGCCATGAGACTGTCTCAGACGCACTTGGAAAGCCTGCGCGCCACGAGCTTTTGCATCAGCTTCAGCACCAATGCCATCGACCTTACGCCGGGCACCACGTTTTCGATGCGCAACCACCCGCGCACCGGCCTCGGTCCAAAGGACAAGCTGCTCGTCACCAGCTTCATGCTGGAGGGCACGCCTGACGGCGACTGGGACATGAATGCCCAGGCCGTCTTTGCCAACCGTCCCTACCGGCCGGCGATGGCGACGAGCAAGCCCGTCGTCCACGGCGTGCAGAGCGCGCTGGTGGTGGGCCCGCCCGGTCAGGAAATTTACACGGACGAGCACGGTCGGGTGCGGGTGCAGTTTCATTGGGACCGCGAAAACCAGCACGACGACAACAGCTCCTGTTGGATGCGCGTCAGCCAAGGCTGGGCGGGGGCTGGCTACGGCATGATCACCACCCCGCGCGTGGGGCACGAGGTGCTGGTGTCGTTCACCCACGGCGACCCCGACCTACCCATGGTGTCGGGCAGCGCCTTCAGCACCACCTCGCCCGTGCCGCACCAGCTTCCAGCGCTCAAGACACGCAGCTCGTGGCGCTCGAAGTCGTCGCCTGGGGGCGACGGCGCCAACGAAATCATGATGGAAGACGCCAAGGGCAAAGAGCTTGTCTACCATCAGGCCGAGCGCGACATGCAAATCGTGGTCAAAAACAGCCGCGGCGCCGTGGTAGGCCAGGTAGACTCCGCCTTGATAGGCAAGAAATATTCTGCGCACATCTCGCAACCGGCCCTGCCGCCACCTACCATTTTGCCCACGGGCATCGAGATGGTCGACCGCAAAATCACGTTGACCACGGGCGAAGCCAGCATCACCCTAGAAAAAGACACGCTGACCATTCGAGCCAAAAAGCTCATCACCATCGAGTCCGAGGGCGACGACATCCGGATTCAGGGCGGGCCCAACGTCAAGATCAACTGCGGACCCGAAGAGAAAAAGGAAGAAAAAAAGAAGCCCTCCGGCAAGCCCGCCAAGCCCACGCCGGCCGAAGTCCAAAAAATGATCGACGATGCCAACGCCTTGCAAGCGGCAGGCAAGCTGCCGGAAGCGGCGGCCCTGAAGCAACGGGCTATCGACAAAGCCATCAAGTGCTACGGCATCGACATCTCCAAGACAACGGGCGTCAAGTACGACTCGACGGTCAGTGGCGAGGGCGAGACCAACGGCGCCGGTGCGGTCGGCATCGGCGACGCCGCGTTCACCACGGCCGGCTGGCTCGGCTCCACCATTGGGCACGAGGCCGAAGTCCACGCGGGCCAGCAAGCCGCGGAAAACAAGTGGTATCTCGGCAAGCAAGGCACCGCCATGCAAGAGGTGCAGGCCTACGACTACGAGCTCAAGAATGCGCCGCGCTATGGCCTGAGCCAGGACGAAATCGGCGACACGATACGCCGTCGCGACGACTACTACAACGACCTCAGCGACGCCAACAAGGCGAGCGTTGACGGTGATCCAGCGAGCTACGATCTACCCAAGGGTCAAGAGAAGAGCTGACGAAAGACGGGAGCATTGATCATGACCACGACGGAAGTAGCCTTGGAGCTGGAAGTCATCTTGCCGAGCCTGCGCTTTACGCTGGGCGAGCCCATTGCCTGCACGGTGCGGCTCGTCAACACGGGCGGCCGTGCCGTCTGGCTCAATCGGCGGCTCTTGTTCAACACCGTTCATGCCCCCGCCGCCTACCGCGAGCTGTGGGTAGATATGCAGGGCCCAGGCGGCAAGCGCCTGGATTTTCAACGCAAGATCCGGGTCGGTCCAGCGACCGCCCAACACTTTGGCGTGCTGGCCCCGGGGGCTGTCATCGAAGCTTCGCTAGCGCTCACGCGCAACTTCGACATGGCAGCCCCAGGCGACTACGCCTTCGTGGTGAGCTACCAAGACGGCTGCAGCGAAGCCCCGCCAGCGCCTGCACAGACGCAGGTGTTTGCCGGCAAGCTGCGCTCCGAAGTGGTCGAGCTGAAGCTCGTGCCGCCGGAGAAGGGGCTGTAAGACGCCATGCCTGAAGCTGGTCGTGTCGGAGACAAGTCGCACGTGCCCGCCGATTCTCACGGCTGCAAGGCGTGCCCCCATTCCGCCGAGGGGCCTGCCACCGCGGGCTCGTCCAACGTTTTCATCAACAACAAAGCTGCCCTGCGGGTCGGGGACACGGGCAAGCACGCGAGCTGCTGTGGCCCAAACAGCTGGACGGCCGCGGCGGGCGCGCCCGCCGTGTTCTTCAACGGCATCGCCGTTCATCGCAAGGGCGACGCGGTCAGCCATTGCGGTGGCAAGGGCAAGCTGGTGGGCGGAAGCCCCGACGTTTTTATCGGCAACGAGGTTCGCTCCAAGAAAAATGGCAAGGTCGTGCTTGCCATGCTGGTGTCCGCGGGGGCAACCTTTGCCATGGTGGCTCCCAACCAGGTGCTGGGCACGCTGCTCGGGGAGGCACTGCCTTGGGCGGTGTTCATGGGAGCCCCGGCCGGAATTGCAAAGCTCCTGAACAAGTCCATCCCGGCCTGGGGCACGTGGCTCACGGCGGGGCTGGCCGGGGCCGCATGGATCACCATGCATGTGGTGAAGATCCATGGGAAAACGTTGGCAGGTTATGCCCATTGGTATTTCACCAACGTGCTCGATAACTGGAGCGACCCCGGGCCGCGCTATGACACGCTGCATTGCCCCATCGAAAACGAGCCGGTGGGTGCGCTGCCAATCGCTTCGGAGCGAGCTGACGCCGAAAGCAAGACGACAAATTTCAACGTCGATGTTACGGCAAAGTTTCTGGACGTGCTCCGGCATTTTCAGCCGGTCGAGTATCAATATGACGACGACTACTACCCTATTGCCATGGAGGCTCTGCTCGGCCGTAGCAAGGTGTACATCAGGGGCGTGGCGCACTCGGTCTCCACGCTAGGCGAATACGTGGGCGCCATACAGAGCGCCGTGGATGTCCTGGTCGAGGTGGAAAATCAAGAGAAGGCGAAGAACTCCGACCGGCAAGGCTACATTGACGTGGACGACGACTACGCCCGTGACCACTCTGACCGCGACAGCGAGCCCACCGTGTACGGGCGGGTTATTCGCAGCGCCAAGAACACGCTCCGCCTCCAGTACGTCCACATCCGTGCCGGAAGCTACCTGCCCACCAAAGAGCTCTACGGCGAGTCGTACGAGCACGAGGGGGACGGGGAAGCCGCAACCATTGTGGTGACCATCAAGGATGGACAAGTCGTTTTCGAAAAGACCGAGACAGGTGGCCATGGACAAAGTGAGCCGACCACATGCCCCACGGTGCTGAGCGACCCTGCGCCCGTGGGCAGTGCCGCGGACGCGGGAACCCACCGCCGCCCTGCCATTTTCATCGCCCACGGCAGTCATGCCATCGCTCCCACACCTGGAAAACGGGCGGTCAAGTTGGGCGTTACCGACTGGTATCCTGAGCGGCAGGGCGAGGGCGTCATCGCGCTGTTGCCCAAGCTGGTAGCCGCCTCGGAAACCAACGTCCGCAACACCGTCTTCACGAAGAAGGTTGTTTGGGGGGCCGCCGTTGGCTCCTACCCAGGGCATGGCGCGATCCCTCCAGGAGAGTGAGCGAGAGATTTCTATGGACAGACGCCCCGAAGCACAAGAGCTCTTGGACCAACTCAGCGAGACCATCGGGCTCGGCCCAGGCACCTTCGACGACACGGGCGCTGCCCTGATCCGTTGCACGTTGCCCGACGGCGCCCTGGATGTTCACCTGCAGCTCAACGAAGAAGACGAAACCCTTTCGCTCGCCACAGCGCTCCTGCGTCTTCCCCCGGACGACGAAGAAAGCGCCGAGCTTTTGCAGGGGCTGATGGCGGCCAACCTGCTCGGCTCCGGCACGAACGGCCTGGTGTTTTCGTGGTCCCCGGGCAGTCACGAGGTCCTCTTGGGCTACACCCTGCTGTGGCCTGGCGCCAACTACGAAACCTTCGAAACGGCATTCGGGCGGCTGCTCCACGACGCGGTGGTGTGGAAGAAGAAGCTGACCCGCGTCGGCGCGTGAACCTCAACGTCAGACCGCTACGATCGGCGCCTGTAGACCCGGATCCTCGACGTTAGACCTTCACGATTGGCACCCGTGGACCCGAATCTTCGACGCTCGACCTTCACGATTGGCACCTGTGGACCCGAATCCTCGATGCTCGACCTTCACGATTGGCACCCGTGGACCCAAATCTTCGACGCTAGACCTTCACGATTGGCACCTGTGGACCCAAATCTTCGACGCTAGACCTTCACGATTGGCACCTGTGGACCCGAATCCTCGATGCTCGACCTTCACGATTGGCGCCTGTGGACCCGAATCCTCGACGCTCGACCTTCACGATGGGCACCCGTGGACCCGAATCCTCGATGCTCGACCTTCACGATGGGCACCTGTGGACCCGAATCCTCGATGTTCGACCTTCACGATTGGCACCCTTGGACCCGAATCCTCTGCATCCGACCGCCATGATACGCTCCGCAGGGGGAAGAAGGGGGGCTGCAACGTTTCGCGTCGAGGTGTCGCCCGCGCCCATCGTGACCGTCACCTACCAGGCCTCGGACTCTACCAGCGCGTGAAGGCCACGCAGTAGCGCCAGCACGGCCTCTTTGGCCACCACCAGCTTGGAGGCGGGCACGATGCTGACCACGCGCGCGGCCTGCACGGGCTGACGGTCTTGCAAGAATTCCCATAGCAAGCTGTGAAAGGCAGCCATGCTGGCCTCCGACTCCGCGCGCAAAAGCTCTGCGCCGAAGGCGGCGCCCAGTCGATTGCTGCCCAGGTCTTCGCTGGAAAAGCACGACTGCCAGCGCTTGCCTCGCGACCAGCCGGGCAGCTCCTCAATGCACTGACCCATCTCCTTGGCAAGGCCCAACAGCATCGCCGAGCGCGCGCTTCCCCCCAGGGCGATGCCCGGTTTTGACCGAGACATGCCGCTGTCCAACGCCTCTGCGGCGGCGGCGAAGAAGTGCCTGAAATCGACCACGCTCACCTCGTCGCCCAGCACTACCAAATAGCGCTTGCCCGTCTCGGTCCCGAAAAAATTGGTAAGCGTGTTCAGCACCTCCCGACGCGTGTTGGCTGCCCCTCGAGGTCCGCTGCCCTGGGGGCCCTTCAGGGAGGCCTCCTGGCGCTCGGCGTAGGTGACAAAGTCGGCGGCGCTGCCTAGGTCGTCTAAGAATTCCGCGACATCCGCCATGAACGTCTCCTGTCTAGGAAGGGGGAGCTAGCCAACGGCCACCATGCGCCGCCCCACCGCCAATACGCGCAGGGCCAGGGCACAGGCCTCACTGAAGTCTTGTTTGGGGTCGACCTCGGCCAACACGCGGCACGCAAAGCGCTTGGCCATGGGCAGCTGTTTTCCGACCTCCTCGGGCAGGTAGGCGGGCAGCTCGTCGCTGCCGCCGTCCGAGACAAAGAGGGTGCGGATTTGCTCTTGACCATACAGCGTGCGCTTCTGGTAGCTGCGTTTTCGCAGCAACATGCCTTCGGTTTGTGTGCGCAGGTAGTCCGCGGGAAGCTGACGTTGGCTTTGGGCAAATGCCTCTTCGAGCTTTTCGGTAAGGGCTTCGGCCACCGGGCCCGCGGCCTCGGCGGAGGGAGCCGAAAGCAACGCCCTTGCCAGCTCCAGCAGCTCGGCCAGGCGCTTGTCGGGGCCCGCAAAGGGCGTCACGCAGGTGACGGTGGCTTTTAGCGTTTCGGTTTCGTCGAAGGGGAAGCTCAGGCTGCCGCCAAGCACGACGAGGGTAGGTTTTTCGTGGCCCTGGTAGGCCGAGCGCAGCGCAGCGCCATCGGCGACCTCGGCGCAGGCCAGCACCTCGCGCACGTGGCGGCGGTCTTTTTCGTCGGCCGCTTCTTCTTCCGGAGCGGAGCCGTCGCTTTGCTCTGCGCCAAGGTTGGAAGCCAGAATGATCTTTCTCCAGGCAGGCTGTTGCTGGAGCCGCGGAGCCACGCTTGAGGCGCACCATACCAGGCGTACAGGCTCACGCGGGGACTTGTTAGCCTGGCTGCGTACGACCACGCCAGGAGGTGGTTGCGGTGGAGATTCTTGACTTTCCGCCGCCGCGGCGTTGGACGCCGCCAACGCGCCGCCGCTGCTGAGCGGCAGGGGTTTGGGGGGCGCCACCTGGACAGGGACGGCGGGCGCCTCTTCGTAGGCAGCAACGCCCTGCCGAGCGCCACCCATGGCCCACGGGCTGTCTTCCACGAGGGGCCCGAGGGGCCGGGCAAGAGGCTGCGGCTCGCGGCCCACATCGGGAAGCTTCGGGGGAGCTGGCGGCAAGGCGTTGTCCGGATGCCACAGCGGAGTCGCTGCACGCTCGAAGGGCAGAGACGGCGGGGGCGGCTCGCTCGGCTCCAGGAAGACGGTTCGCGCGGATTCGTTGCGCTCTTCGTTGGCCTCGACCGTGACGGACGCTCGAGCGCGCGCATGGGCCTGGGCGCCACTGAGCGCGGTCGCGACGCTCGCGTGGCGAAACGGCATGGTCGCGGTTGGGCGCTCCAGGGGAGCCGACTCTGTCTCGGACCCGTCGCGCGGGTAGGCGGCGGCCGCGCTGCGACGACCAGCCCCCGCCCCCAAGGCGATGACGACGCGCGGCCAATCGCTGGCGCCCTGCAGCGGAATCTGCCCGCGCCACACCAGCGTGCACAGGCCACGATCGGTATCAATCCACAGGGTGTCCGCGCGCATGGGGTGGGTTTCCAGCGTTTGCCCCGACCTCTCCAACGACGCGTAAGGGCGAATATTGGGCAGAGAGGTTTGCAGCGAGGCATAGCGCGGGTGCAGGTTCTCAAGCACGATGCGCTCATCGTCGCGCAGCTCGGCCAGCTGTTGGTCGGGCGGTGCCACGTTGAAGTAGCCCGGGTCGACCTCGTTGGGCAGGGGCCTTGCAGGCCAATCGCGGGTAGGCCAACCATCCCGCAACCGCCCGAGCTTTTCTTGCCTTTGTGGCCAGGTGGTTGCGACAGGCCCGAAGCCCACCGGAAGAGCTGCACCATCCAAAGAGCGGGTTGAAAAGGGCCTCAGGTTGGGGAGCAGCCCGCGTCCCGCCTCGCCGGGGCCGATCCCCACCGGGTTGCTGGTCCCCGGGCCGCCCGCCGCGCGCTCGTAGCGCAGCGACATGCGCTCGAAGGGCTCGGCGTCGTGGGAGCTCCCCCCACCGTGACGGTCACCCAGAACCTCAATGGCCTTGTCGAGTCGGCCAACCTGCAGCCGAGCCACCAGCGAGCGCGCCCATCCGGGCGGATTGGGTGCGTAGGCCGAGCCCACCAGCACGACGTCCACGCGCGACTTGAACGGCATCAGGTCGCAGGGGGAGTAGACGCTGAGCGAAGGGTTGTCATCCCAGTGGTTGTCGTCGTCGTTCGGGGGCTCTTGGTCCGACGCCAAGACGCACACGTCGGGCGTAAGCTCGAAGGTTCCCTTGGCGACGACGGTCAGCATCGCCGAACCTACCGTGGAGGTCCAAAGCAAGTGTCCGACCCGGAGGGGGCCCGTGGAGAGCACGTCCATGGTGGGGGTATACCAGCATTTTTGGACAAGCGCCCCATTCTGCTGGCCTTCGGAGCATTCCTGTCCTGAGGGTCCTGAGGTCATCCCTCTCTTGGAGGCCGATGTCCGAAAGGACTACTGGACTTCGGTAACGCCGATCGTCTGTCCATCCCGGGATCCATGGTACTGCCAGGAAAGAAAGGCACGCGCCGCGCGCGACCCCGGGGCTGGAACCCAACGATATGCATGGGCAGCTCCGAGGGACCACCCGCCTTGGGGCGGAGGCAGAAGAAGATTCAGCTGCGTTCCGTCCATGAGGCCGATCGTCGCTCGAACCGCTGTACCTGCGTCTGGTAGCTCGCCATCGTACAGCACGTTGATCGACCACTCCTGTGGCGACTGCTGGAGGAGGCAAATGCCGCAGCCCGAGCGAGGTTGGGGGTAAACAGCTTCCTGCGGGTGAAGAAAGGGGAAGTAGTGGTTATCTACCGTTGCGGTCAGCACTGACAGGGCGCTCATGTCGAGCGGCATGGTCGCCGCCCACACGTCGTCGTCCCCTGAGCACTTCGCCAGCGACTTGCCGATCGCGCTTCTCATCGTCACACACCTAACCTCGTTGGAGGAGGCACCCGGAGTGGCCAACGAAGCAGAAGCAGCCGCTTCGGAGCTAAAGGAGGCGCCTCGGTCGTGAAGAGCATCCATGAGCTCGCGTGTGTCCGAATTCGGATCCAGTGCCCAGGCTCTAGCAGCGATCGTGCTGAGCGACGCGGCGGCGACGGACGTGCCGGTGTGAAGCGTCGCTCCGTCGTCGGGTGGAGCCGATCCGTAGAAGGCGATACCTTGCTCGGCAAGCAAAACGAAGCGGGGCCGGCTTTGCGGCCGGTAGTTGGGCAAGTCCGCTCCGTGGCGATCGATGCCACCGGCGGCATGAAGCAGAGGCGTATCGGCGGCGGTCTCGTGCCCACTTCGCGCCCCACAGTCGCCGACTACCTCGGTCGCCCACGCGGCCGGGCAAATCGCGCCAGATGCCGCTCCGTCCGTACCGTTACCCGCGGCCGAGACAACAAGCGCTCCCGCGCACGTTGCCCGCTTGATCGCAAGATACACCAGCCTTCCCTCCGCCGCCTTGCC
>CAYLJT010000167.1:0-12144 GCA_964383995.1 uncultured Polyangiaceae bacterium | reverse complement strand
CGCGCCGACGCCGGCCAGTGTCAGGCCGTTGACCTCGTTGTAGGCGGCCAGCAAGATGCCGCCGAACTCGATGCGAACGTAGCGCAAAATGCCCGAGCTATCCATGGGATCTTGCCCACCGTAGGTGGTGCCTTCGCCGGTGATACCCTCCACGTTGGCGGTGCCGCCAGGCACGTTGATGGGGGCCTTGCCGAGCACGATCACCCCGCCCCAATCGCCCGCGGCGCGGTCGCCGACCTCTGCCAGGCTGGTAAAGACGATGGGCATGTCGGGCTTGCCATCGGCGATGATTTTGGCGCCGGGCTCCACCACCAGGGTGCCGAGGGTGACCTTGTCACCGCGGATCGTGACGCAGGGGTCGATGGTCAGGGTGGCGCCCGACTTGACCTGGACAATCCCCTTCAGGATGTAGTCCTTGTCGGCCGTCAAGGTGGTGTTCGTGGTGATAGCGGAGGGAAGGTCTTCGCTGCCCTTGGGCGCCGTGTCGCAGGTCATGGGGACGTTGCCGCCGCCGCCGCCCGTGCCCGTGGCGTTGGAGGAGGTGGTGGAAGACGAGCTTGCGCCGCCCGTGCCGCTCGACGTGGCGCCGGTGCTGGTGGTGGACGCGCCGGACGTCGCCGCGGCGGTGCTCGGGCTGTCGTCGTTGGCGTCATCGGAGCAGGCGGCGACGGTGGCCGCCGAAGCGAGGAGCGCGATAAGAGAGATACGCGAGAGAGTCATGAATCCTCCTTGAGGGTCGGCCGCATTCTGCGGCGTCAATGCGAAGCTTGGGTGAGCGGCTCGCGACGTTTCGAAGACGTCAGTAGGTGTACGAGGCACCCACGCTGAGGGTGGTTCCGGTGTGGTACTCGAGCACGATGGAGCCGTCGTTGGCCTCTTCTCCTTGGGTTTGCTGCACCGGAGAATCGAGGAGATTTTCGACGGACAGCTTGAGGTCGAGGTGCGCTCCGACCTTCTGCGCCACGGTAAGATCCAGCTTGTGCTGGGGTTGTTCGTAGACGTCGGGTAGACCCGACTGACCTACCTGCGCGATGCGCCTGCCGAATACGTTGTAGAGCACGCGCGCGCGGGTGCCGCTTTGGTCGTTGACGTAGTCGAGCCCGGCGTTCACCACGAAGGGAGACTGACCCGCGAGCGGTCGCTTGGCGTTGGTCTGGATGCCACCCTCGGCCAGGGTCACCTCGGAGGAGACCAGGGTAAGGTTTGCGAGCAAGGAGAGCGGCGTCAAGCTGCTGTGCAGAAAACCAAGGCTCTTTTGCGCCTCCAGCTCGGCGCCCAGGTTGCGCGCGCTGTCGGCGTTGGCGTAGGTGATGATGCCCTGGTTGGACGCAATGATGATCTGCTCGATCGGGGCGTCGAAGCGTTTGTAAAACAGGCTGGCGGCTAGCACCTCCCCGGGGCTCGGGAAGATCTCGTAGCGCACGTCGGCGTTGACGATGCGCGTGCGGTCGAGGTCGGGGTTACCGAGGATCTCGCGGGCTCCGAAGTAGTCGGTGTACGCAAAGGGAGACAGCTCGCGCAGCTCGGGCCGCGCCACCGTGCGCGAAACCGCAAACCGCAGGTTGGAGCTGTCGCTGGTCTTGAAAATCACGCTGAGCGAAGGCATCAGGTCGAGGTTGTCGATCTCCGTGTGGGTCTGCGTCACCTCGGCCGCAAAGGGGTCGAACGAGTCGAGGGTTTGGCTGGACGACTCCATGCGCGCCCCCGCGATCACGCGCAACCAGGGCAGGAAGGAGATGTCGGTCATGACATACCCTGCCACCAAGGACTGCTCGGCGTCGTAGGCGTCGTCTTGCCGGGTGTACTCCTCCAGCTCGAAGACCGTGCCGATGTTCTCGTAGGTGAAGAGCTCGTCGGGGCTAAGCCGAAAGACCGACGGATCTACCCCCGGCCTGGGCGTGAAGCGAAACCGTCGCGCTTCGAAGGTGCGTTTGCGGACGTTGGCCAGGGCGCCGACCTTCATCTTGGTGGGCGTCGACGACGACAAAGGTTGGCTGAAGTCAAACCCGCCACCGTAGGCCTTGTCATCTTGGTCCGCGAAAAAGTGGGAGCCGCTGAGCGTGCCGCGATCAAAGGAGTAGGTGCCCGAGGTGGTGTCTTCCACGTACACGGTCTCCCGGGTATCGGGCTCGTACGACGTGGCGTTGGACAACGACAGGTGCCAGTCGAGCCGGGCCCGGTCGAGGGAAGAGAAGGTGTGCTCGCCAGCCAGCTTGCCAAACCAAAGCGAGCGGCTCACAAAGCGCAGGCGGGTATCTTCGATGTTGGCGCCGCGCTCTTCGTTGAAGCCCGAAATCACGCGCGCCTGGTTCTCCGAGGCGCGGCTCGTCAAGCCGGTGAGCGACAGCGCGTGGTTGCGTGAGAAGGCGTAGCGCAGCTTGGCCAGGCCGCCCCAGGTGACCACGTCGCTGCCGGTCTCGGCCTTGTAGTCGTTGAGCAGCTTCAGGCCGCCCGGGTTGTCCACGTCCTCCGTATAGGTGCGGATGATCTCGCCGTCGCGCGCCGGAAATCGCCGACTGTAGGTGAGGGCCGCCAGGTAGCCGAGCTTGCGCTCTCCGCCGAGATCGTGGCTCCTGCCCACGACCAGGCTCCCGCTGCCATTGGGTAGGTTCAACGTCTCGCGCGTGGACATGTAGGCGTTGATGTCTCGGCCATATTGGGTCAGCTCGTCACGCGTGATGGTGGTGCCGTCGGGCTTGGGGCCCAGCTTGACGACCTTGTAGTCGGGGATGCTGTCGGGGAGGGCGCGGGCCCCCGCGTCGATGCCGAGCCAGTCCAGGCTGGAGCCTTGGTAGGTCAGGCGCTGCTGAAAGGTGCTGGCGCTGTTGAAGCCCGCGGACAAGGAGGCCTGGAACAGCAAATCCTCGGGGGGCTCGCGGGTGCCGATCAGCAGCGATCCACCCGCGAAATCGCCGGGGATATCCGGGGTGAATGTCTTGATGACGGTCAGATCGCTGAGCACGACCGATGGGAAGAGATCGAGGGGAACGGCCTGCCTATCGGGCTCGGGGCTCGGCAAGGGAGCGCCGTCGAGCTGGGCGTTGGTGTAGCGCTCGCCGAGGCCTCGCACGTACACATAGCGGTCGCCGACGATGCTGGCGCCCACGATGCGCTTGGCGGCCTCGGCCGCGTTCTTGTCGGGCGTCTTGGCGATTTCTTGGGCCGATAGCGCGTCTCCCACATGGGCCGCGTTGCGACGAATCACGAGCTGCGCTTGCGCGCTGGCGCGGTCCGGCGCGGCCTCGATCACCGCCTCGTCTTGGCTGCTCTCGTCGGGCTGTAGGGCCACGTTCAGGGCTTGGATGCGGCCTGCGCTGACGGTGACGTTCTTGACGCGCTCGGCGCGGTACAGCTCGTAATACACCCTGAGCTCGTAGACCCCCGGGGGCAAGTCGAGGCGAAACCGGCCGTCGATGTCGGCGGTGGCCACCTCCTTGCGTCCGACCACGGCCACCTGGGCTTCGAAGATGCCCTCCGCGGTCTTGCCATCGCTCACCACGCCGACCAGGGCGCCGCGGCCCTTCTCGGGCGGCCGGGTTTGTAGGTCGTCGTCGCCGGCAGCTTGCTCCGAGGTAAGGTCCGCCGCTTCCGCGTCGGTGACTGGCGCGGGGGTTTGGGCGGTGGCAAGGGTTGGGAAGGAAAGAAGACCGAGGGTTGCGAGACCGAGAAGCGAGCGTGTCTGCGTCATGAGCGGCTATCCACCGGGTTTTTCCGTGAGAATGGCGATGGTGCGAGCGCCGCCTTTGCGCGCCCGGTCCATGATGTCGACGGTCAGGCCGTAGGGAGCGCCGTCGTCGGCGTCGAAGTAGAGCACCGCGTCTTTGCGGGCCGCCATCATGCGCGCCACGCGGCCTTCCAGCTCGTCCTTCGGCACCTCTTGCGCGTTGATGTGCACCTTGCCAGCGCCGTCGACGGTCAGCACGATGGGCTTGTCACCCTCGTCGGGGTTGGGCTCCGTTTTGGCGCTGTCGTCCTTCTTGGGTAGGTTGAGCCAAAACTGCTTGGTCAGAAGGGGTGTGACCACCATGAAGATGATGAGCAGCACGAGCACGATGTCCACCAGGGGTGTCACGTTCATGCTGGGCTTGACGTCGTCCTTGCGACCGGAGCCCGAGGCAAGATCCATGGCCATGGCTTATTCCTCCTCGTCGTTTCCGCCGCCGCGCTTGGACACGGCCAGGGCCACACCGCTGAAGCCGACCTTCTGCACCAGCGCGAACGTGTCGCGCATCGGCTTGTAGGCCAGGGCGTTGTCCGCTTTCAGCACGACCCGGCGTTCGCTGTCTTCGTCGCGCAGCGCGCGCAGGTGTGCTTCGAGGGCAGGGGTGTCCACGAACCGGTCCTTGTCCACGTACACCTCTCCGGTCTCCACCACGCTCACGGTGATGGGATCGAGCTTGGACTTGGGAGATTTGTCGGGACGCTCCACCGTGGGAAGATCGAGGCGCAGGCCGTTTTCGAGCTGCGGCGCTATCACCATGAAAATGATGAGCAGCACCAACACCACGTCCACGAGGGGCGTAACGTTGATCTCGGGCTCAAGCTGCTTTCGTTTCATGTTCACCGCTCGCCCGTCGTCCGTGCAGGTTTTCCATCTCGTCGAGCAGCTCGCCGGCGCCGCGCTCGACGGCGAGCTCGATGCGCCCGATGCGCGTGTTCAACATGTTGAAGAGCAACACCGTGGGGATGGCGACCACCAGGCCGAGGGCGGTCTCGATCAAGGCCTCGGAGATGCCGGCGGACACCGAGCCAAGGCCGCCGGAGCCCGTGGCCGCGATGCCCTGGAAGGCGGTGATGATACCGATGACGGTGCCGAGCAGACCCACGAAGGGCGCGACACTTCCTACCGATGCCAGGACCGGCACGCCCCGACGCAGCTCGGCGCTGACCATCTCGCGTCGACGGGCCGCTTCGCGCCTTGCCAGCTCCACCGGCGCCACGTTGCCTTCGGGCTCTTCTTCGGCCCGTTGGTAGCGCCGCACGACGGGCGCCAACACGCGCGCCAGGGTCGCTCGCTCGTGCGCTTCGGCCGACTTGGCGATGGCTTCCAGATCCCACGAGGGCAGGGCCTGCGCCACGTCCTTGGCGAACGCGCGCGTGGCCGACGTAGAGCGGGCGAAGGCCAGCAGGCGCTCTACCACGACGCCGATGACGAGCACCGCCATGAGCACCAGCGAAAACGCAACAAGGCGGCTCACGAGCCCCATGTTGTCCCAAATGTGCAGCAGATCGAATTGCATGGCTCTGTTCCTCAGGTCTTGAGCTTGAAGGGAAACTTGAAGGTTCGAAACACCGCCACCGGGCGGCCATCCACCATGGCAGGGGTGAAGCGCCACGAACGCATGGCGGCGAGCACTGCGGCGTCAAACAGCGGATGTCCACGCACCACTGTGATGTTTTGTACGGTGCCTGTCTCGGACACGACGTACTTCACGACCACCACGGCCTCCACACCTTCCCTGCGCGCCTGCTCGGGGTAGGCTGGCATTCCATTGGCAAGGGCGACGGGCGGCGTGGCGTTTTCGGGGAGCTGAATCGGCCCCGCGGCCTTGGGCTTGGGAGGTGGCGGCGCAGCGGGGGCAGGTGGCGGCGCGACAGGACTGGCACCGGGAGCGCCCGTACCTCCAGGAACGCCGTCGGCGGACCCAGGGTTTGTGGCGTAAGGGTCGTCGCCGGACGCGCTATCTGCCTTCGGAGCGGCCTCCGGTGGAGCTTCCGTCGGGATGGCGGTAGGCACGGCGAGGGCGCGCGGAGGAGGAGCTCCTGCCGGCTTGGGCGCCGGGGTGTCCATGACTTTGGGCGCTGGCGGAGGTGGCTTGGGAGCTTCCTCCACCTTGGTCGCGAGCTTGACGTCGACCACCTGCTCTTCCTCCTCGGTGACGGTCAGCTCGCCGTGCAGCGACGCCGCGCCGACGCCGAGCACGGCGCAGAGGAAGATTCCGACGCCGTAGCCCACGGCTAGGCGTCGCCCCCTCTCGGGGTCAGACTCGGGGAGACTCCACGCGTCGAGATCCATGGTCGTATAGGGTCCAGCGTGGGTGGCTCTGGCCACCGGCTTGGATGGCGCGCACTTTGGACCCCGTGTGTGACAACCAGGTGGCGCCTTCGCCACGCGAAGGTGCGCGTTCGGCGAAGGGCCTGTTACGACCCCGTGAAGCGAGGGCTACGAAGCCGCGGATTCAGGGCAGATCGTGCGTAAATTCGTCGAGCATGCTGCCATCGGGGGCGATGGCGCGGCCGGAGAAGCCGTTGGCCTTGACGTCAATGACGACGCCGTGGTGCTCCCCCGCGGCGGCGTGGCGGAAGGCGCACTCTTCACGGCTGATGTTCTCATCGATATTGCCGATCAGGCCGCCACCGCCGCCGGCCGTAATGTAGGTGATGCCGTCCATGGTAAAGCGTTCGTAGCCGTGCATGTGGCCTTGGAGCACGAGGGCCACGCCGTAAGCTGTAAAGGAAGGGAGCAGCTCTTCGCGCTCCTTCGGGTGGTAGTCGCTGTCTCCACAGGTAGCGAAGGGCCGGTGCATTTGGATGACGGAGAAGCGAAATCCTGGTGTCGCGGCGGCCTCTGCCAGGCGCGAGGTGAGCCACCCACCCTGGGGCGAGGCAAGGCCAAAGTCTTGCTCGGTGTCGAGCACGAAGAAGAAGACGCCGCCCGAGCTGTGCTCGAAATAGCCCGTCGCGTCTTCCGGACCCCAATAGCGTTGGTAGCGGTCTTCAAACTCCCCATCCTTCTCGCTCTCGTGGTTGCCTACCGCAGGGTAGAAGGGGCCCATCGAGAGCATCGGCTGCATGATGGGAAACCACGACGCGTAGGTCTCGAGGAAGGAGGAGTAATACTGAATGTCGCCCAAATGCGCGGTAAAGTCAGGCTTCTCCGGCACCACCAGGGCGAGCAGCTTGGCGGTGTCGTTGGTCAGACCCGGGTTCGTGTCTCCCCACGAAAAGAACGAGAAGTCGTCCGTAGTCGCGCGGGAGGTGCAAAACCTGCCGGTCAAGGCGGGGTCCGCCGCCAGCGCGTAGCTGTAACAGGTGGCCTTCTCCAGGTCGCTCAGCACCACCTCGTGCATGTAGTAAGTGCCCGCGAGGTCCTTCGGCACATCCGAGCGCAGCGGGGCGTCGTAGGTGTTTTTGACTTCGTACAGGCTCTCCGTCGACGAAACCGTGCTCGCCGCGCCGCCCTCGGGGGTCAGGGTCACATCGCCTACGGTGTCCGGCGCGCAAGCTTCCCAACGCAGGGTAACCCCGGTCTCCGTACCGCGCACGGTCCAAGGTCCCTTGGAAATGCCGCTTTCGGGGCAGTCCCACGCGTCGCCGCCACCGGCCCCTCCGGACCCGCCCGAGCCCCCGCTGCCCGTGGACGAGGTGGAATCCGGGCTGGCGGCGTCGTCGGAGCAGCCAAAAAAGAGCGGAGAAAGCACGAAGAAGGCCGCGAAAGGCGCGATCGAAAGGGAGCGCATTCGGGGATACTACCACCTCTTCGAGTCTGATAGGCTGCTTCGGTGACCCAGGCAGCGACCCGCCCCACCCTCACCGGCGTTCTGTTGTCCCTCTGTGAAGACGCGCTCTTCGGCGTGCTGGCCGAGGGGGCCCTCGACCCCGACAACCTGCGGGCCCTTGCCAAGCGTCGTTCCCCGTCTCGGATGTCGGGCGCAGGGCCTACCCTGTTGACCTGGGAGCCCTGGGTGGTGGCCATGACGCACGCCTCGGCGACCATCGCGCCGCCGCGCTTTCTGCCCATGGCGTCCGCCATCGAAGAGGGCCTGACCCTGGAAGGTGGAGCGCGCGGTGTGCGGGCCCTGTTCACGAAGAAGCCCAGTGAGAAAGACACGGCGCGCGTCCGTGGCGTGGGGGGCTTCGCGGTGCGCGTGCTCGGCGCCGTGCACCTGGCGACGGGGGTGTTCGACGAGTCGGCGCGCCTCGAAAGGGCCATGTTCGTGGCCTCACTGGGCCTGTCGGAGGCCGACCAGCTCGGTCTTTTGTCTCAGACACCGACGTTGGCCGAGGCCATCGACTACACGGGTCCGATCGACAGTCGGATGGCCAAGCACATCATCAAAGGGGCCTTCTATTCTGCCCTGGTCGACGGCCTCGATCCGCGCGAAGAGGGGGCCATCGACACCATCGCCAAGAAGCTCTTCTTGCAGCCCGACGACATCAACACCCTGCGCAACGAGGCGCGCGCCGAGGTGGACGGTCAAAGGGCCTTGGGCGCCGCGGGGGTCGACGCGATACGCTACGTGGTGTCCGATGTCCCGGTCATCCGCGACGCGTTTGCCAACGTGGTGGCCTTGCTCGGGCTGCCTGCCATCTACCGCACCGAGGTCGTGACGGCCTTGCAGGTCGGCGGTCAGGTGAATCTGGGCAACAAGCACCGTGTGGATCGCAAAGAGCGCGAAGCGGCCCTCGGGCTCGCCTGGCTCGCCGCGCTGGCCACCGATCCGACCTACACACGGCGCACCGAGCTCGCCCTGCGCCACGACCTCGTGGCGGCCGATCTCGGCGGCGTCGACGCGGGCCCCCTGACGCGAGCGGTGGTCGAGCAATACGTCGAGGCGGAGATCTTGCCGATCGCGAGGGCTTAGGAGTCGTCATGACCAGAAGGGTAAGTCTTGCCACCACCTTGCTTCTCCTCGTCGCCTGCGGCGACAGCAGCACGAACACGCCTCTGACGACGTCTTCCACCACGTCTTCCTCCACGGGCACGGCGGGAGGAGACGCCAGCTCCAGTGTCAGCGGGACCGGCGGTGGGAGCACGGGGACAGGCGGTAGCTCCTCCACCACGGGCGTGGGTGGCATGGGCGGAAGCGGCGGGGAGGGAGGTTCCATCCCGGAGGACCCTTGCCTTGCCGTGCAACCGACGTGTCCGACCGACGTGCCTGCCTTCGCCGGGGGCGCCATGGTCCCGGTGGACAGGTGCGCCTTCCCTCTGCAGGAAGGTGCCGTCTGGTCGTCGGCCAGCGCCATCGTCGACGAGCTGGCCGCGCTGCTGCCCGCGGCTCCTTTGTCCACCATTTTGGACGACGCCAACCGCACGGCCATCTCCGTGCTTTCGGTGCCTGGCAGCCCCTCGGGCTTCGCGGGCGGCTTCCGCTGGAACGACGACGACAACGACAAACCTTGGTGGATTCCGCAGGGCATCACCACCTCGGCGGACGCCTCGGACACGGGCCTCGTGGCGGGTCGCAAGGTGGTGGCGGTCAGTTGGTATTACGACATGGCCTCCGATCCGGGCTCGGTGGCGGAGAAGGGCGTTCGTCTTGCGATGGTCGATGTCTCGGTCAATCCGCCGGTGTACCGCCTCGTGTTGTTGGTCGAGCCCGTGGCCGGCGCGGGCGGCGCCCCCCCGACCTTCCAACCGGTCACCATCCACGCGGGTGGCATCGCGTGGTACGGCGATCTGCTGTACGTAGCGGACACCTCCAAGGGCCTACGCGTCTTCGACACCAGCCGCGCGCTCCAGGTCGACACCGCTCTCGATCAGATCGGTTACGACGCCGCTACCGCCACGTACTACGCGGGTCTCTACAAATACATCATCCCGCAGGTTGGCAACTACGACCACACCTCGCTGTGCGATCCGCGCTTCTCCTTTGTGTCTCTCGACCGGTCTACCAGCCCACCGAGCCTCGTCTCCGGCGAATATTGCAACGGCAGCACGGCTTGCGACAAGGCCCTGTCGGGGCGGCTCTTCCGCTACCCCCTCGACGCCGCCACGGGGCACCTCGAAAAGAGCCTTACCTTTGCGTCCGAGGCCTATTACGCGGCGCAAACGCACTTGCAAGGGGCCACCTCCACGGCCGGAAAGTTCTTCCTGTCCTCCAGCGCGCCGGGGGGCTCCGCGGGCGCCCTCTACGTCAAGAAGAGCGGCGCGGGCGCGAGCACCTTCCCATGGATCGACACGCCTGAAGACGTGTCGTACGACCCGCTGAACGCCCACTTGTACGGTCTGTCCGAGGGACAGGGCGTGCGCTACGTCGTGTGGGTCAACGCCAACGCCTTCCCATGACGCCTTGGCTGGTGGCTTGTCTCAGTAGGCGCCGCTGCCCATCAACACCACGCGTACGGTCTTGATGAGGATGTAGATATCGAGCCAGAGCGACCAGTTTCGCACGTAGTAGGTGTCGAGCTCGACCCGTTGCCCGTAGGTGGTGTCGCTGCGTCCAGACACCTGCCAAAGGCCCGTGATACCTGGGTAGACCTTCTTGTACAGCTCGAACTGGGCGCCGTAGCGCTTGATCTCGTCGTCCACGATGGGCCGCGGTCCGACCAGGCTCATCTGACCCCAGAGCACATTCCAGACCTGGGGTAGCTCGTCGAGGCTTGTCTTGCGGATCAACGCGCCGACCTTGCCAACGCGCGGGTCGTTCTTCAGCTTCTGCGTGCGGTCCCACTCGTCTTGCAGCTCGGGGTGCTTCGCGAGGTAGTCCTTCAACACCTGGTCGGCGTTCTGGACCATGGAGCGAAACTTCCAGGCCTTGAATTTCTTGCCGCCGTAGCCGATGCGCGTGTGTCCGAAGAACACGGGACCCTTGGAGTCGAGCTTGATGGCTAGTGCAATCAAAATTACAAATGGCAAGATCAAGAGGCCGCCCACCACGCAGCCGATGATCTCGACGCTGCGCTTGAGCAGCCGCGGCCAGGGCAAAAGGAGCTGCTGGCGCACTTCCAAGCTCAGCATGCCGCCGAGCTCTTTGGCCGGCACGGCGAGCGACGAAAACCCGAACAGATCGGGAATGACCAGCACATGCGTGAAGGCCGAGGCGTGCTTTTCGAGGATTTGCACCAGCTTGGGCGCCCCGACGCCGGGCATCGCTACGATGGCGTATTTCATCTTGAGCATGTTGCCGATGTCGCTCGCCTCGGAAATCGAGCCGATCACCGGAATGCCATGGTGCTCGCCCCACTTGTTGAGGTCGTCGTCGAGCAGGCCGATGGGCTTTAGGCCCAACCCTGGGTCTTTCTTGAGCTTTTCGACCACCAGCTCGCCCGTCTTACCGGCCCCGAGGATCAAGACGGGGTAGCCCCACCAGGGTGCCTTGGCCCAGCGATGCCGCAGAAACGCGCGGCCGAGGGGCACCAGAATGACCGACATCAACCAGGCGACGAAGAAGACTCCGCGGGAAAATACCTCTCCCGTTTGGGTGGCAAACGTGGACGCCGCCAGGCCCAGGTAGACCATGGTCGTGCCGAAGAACAGGCGCCGGAGCTCTTCCACCGGGCTCTGCGCGACGTGCGGATAGAGCCTCAGGAACGCGAAGACCACGAGGAACATCACGATCGCGAGGCCGAAAATCAGGTAGAGCGAGAGCTCGAACGGCTTCGTCGTGAACTGGCTCCATATGCCGACGGCGATCGCCGCGGAGACGCCGAGGGTGAGCACGTCGGTGGCCACATGCGCCACAATGGTTCGCCCGGGATTGGTCGGATTTCGGGTGAGATCCGCGAAACGCCCAGCGCGCTCCACCATCTCCGTCGGGATGTCGGGAAACTCACTGAGATCGTCGAGGTTTGGTTCGCTCGACTCGGGGTCCCCGGGCTCCGGGGCGCTCATGGTCATCGCGTTCTCCGTCGGGTGCCGACCATGGGTAGATCGTCCAAAAGGACGGCCGACCCTAGTCGAAAACGTGCCCTGGCACAATCGCTCCGCCGCACCTTTTTTGCCCGCGAGGGCCTATTTTCGTGCGCTCTCTGGACGAGCGGCCCTTCCGGATCTAACTACCCCTTTGCACTTGCGATAAAGGTGCCGAAAGATCCACGCTTTCGCGTGACAAATCACGTAACCAATCGAACGACAAACAACACCCCATGAAGGAGAGCGAGATGCACGTCCCCTCGACGGCGATCCGGCCTCAGCTCCAAATCCTCGCAGACGCCCCCGTTCCCACACCCTTTGGTACCTTCGCGATGTCCGTCTTCCACTGGGGAGGCGAAGCGCTCAAAGACGGACTTTCGCCCGATCACGTGGCCCTCGTGATGGGTGAGCTTCGCGGCAAAAGCAATGTCCTCGTTCGCGTGCACTCCGAGTGCCTCACGAGCGAGGTGTTCGGCTCGCTCAAGTGCGATTGCCGCGATCAGCTCCAGGCCGCGCAGGCCGAAATTGGGCGGCGCGGCGAGGGCGTGGTGCTCTACCTGCGCCAAGAG
>CAYLJT010000166.1:0-12185 GCA_964383995.1 uncultured Polyangiaceae bacterium | reverse complement strand
CCCGTCGATGGCCACCGAGGTGCCGAAGTGGTCCTGGTAAGCAGCGTTAGTTGTGAGCACCTGCTGTTCCGCCCACAGGAGCGGGTCGACGACGACGGGATAGACCGCCCCGGTGTCGTCGAAGTGAATGGTCACCTGGCCATCGTTCACCGTGAGAAACGCCGGGAGCGCGCGACCGGTCGCATCGATTACGACAACGTGGTCGTAAAAGAGCGCGGTTTGACCGCGGCGGTCCGTGATCCGCAGCGAGGGTCCGCGTCCGTCGCCATCGGGGTCGTCGAGCTCGACGCGGAGGTCTCCGCTCGTTTCCAGCGCGACGATCTTCGAGCCTTTACAGGGGGGCGCGATGTCGAAGGTGAAGCCTTGTTCTAGACCGGACGAGCCGTGCAGATACCACTCCTCGACCGGGCCTCGGCGATAGCGAATACGATTGCCAGTCGCCATCTCCGGTGGTGCGCTCGGCAGCGCCGTCCGCGCATCCTCGCAGCCGACGGCAGTCGTGCGCATGGCGAACGTCTCGGACGCCTGGGCAGGAACGACGAGGACGCCATCTCGATCCAGCGTTGCGACGAAGCGGTGCGCGTCGTTGGTAAATTGGAATACACCTGCACGGGTCGAATTGGCGTCGTAGGACTCCGGCGCCGTCGCCCCGGACATGGACCGCCAGCGTGACGCAGATGGTGTGTCCGAGCCGTGCGCGGCTCCGGCGGGCGCGTCGATCGACCGGTCCATTCCGCACGAGGTACCGAGGAGCACGGAGAGCGCAGCCAACGACGTCAATGCCCACCACCTGCTCGTCGCGAGGTCCATCGGTCAATCGTACCCGGAACAGACCTAAGGCGCACCAAGAAATTCGCGCACGAGCGCGAGCCTCACTCAACAAGCCGAGAGGTTCTTTGATGAATTGCACATGCGCTTCATGAGCGCGCTCTGGACGGTCGCCATTCGAGCCGCCCCGTGTGCAGAACCCAGCCCATCCACGTGCCGGTCCGCGTGCCCAAAGCCATGACGCCGCCGTTCGCACAGCACGGGAGTTGACGAGCCTGCACACGGCTGGTGTACTCCGCATCGCCGTGCGAGATCCCCGAAACCACGCCTTGCCGAACGTCAGCAACCGCCTTTCTTCCCTCGGCTCGGGCGCATGGAGGTGCGTTATCCTCCTGACCGTTCTGGTCGCCTGCGGCAGCGACTACAAGCCCGTCAGTCCATGGGCGATGGAGCGCGAGAGGCGGATTCACGTCGTGGAAGAGACGGTGAACGGCGCCCGACAGCGAGAGGCCTTTCCACGGTGTGGGGAGAGCGAAACACCGGAGGGTGCCAGTCGGGTCGAGGGGCTCATTGAAAGGGGTTCGTCACGGAGCTGTTCGGACGCTGGCTGTTCGGAGGCGAACCCGTGTTGCAACGACTGCGAGAAGGCGCCTGTTTTGACCCCGGATGACCGGACCCAAAAGCCCATTGCACTGCCTCTCCACGGACCGCTCCAAAAGCTGTTCGGCGCAAGCGCCTTGAACGAGTGTTGGGACGACGCCTGGTGGCAAGGTTTTGGCCGCTTTCGTGCGCGTCTGACCTATGATCCCATAGCCTTCGCAGGGCCGTCCAGGGCGGGGGCGGTGATCGAGCTGTGCCGTTTGCCGGACCCCGAATGACGCGGGAGTAGTGAAGGTCGGCGCTCCCTGGCCTGACCTGGACACCGCGCTAGGCGGTGGGCTGGGTATGGGCAAAATCATTAAGCGTAGCACAGGTTAGCCCTCGCCCGTCAATACCTAAATTTCATGACGTATTTTCGTTCGGGACGCCAATTGCGAGGAAGCTCTCCCCTCGGCATTTGTCGCGAATTGCATTGGCTCCCGGAGGATACGTGAAACACCCCAGCATCAGGCCTTGGTCATCCGTCGCGTTCGTTCTTTCGCTCGTCGCTTGCGGCTCTGCCGAGCCCTACGACACGAGCGACGAGCCCGTTCTGGAGGGTGAGTCGGTCGTAGAGGAGGTTGGGGCCGAAGGACACGAGCGCGTGTCGCCAGGCTTGCGTGCGGCTTTTGTCGCCTCGGCGCAGGCGGACGCTCCTGCTTCTTACAACGCTGCGCCGGACACCGCGGGTTTCGCCGCGCCCAACCCGGGCCTCGGCTTCATGTCTGTTTTTGGGTCGGCGGGAGTAGAAATTCGCCCCAACCACGATGGCCAGGCGTTTCGCGCGGCCTTCCATGCGAGCCAAGTTGGCTGTGCCACGGCGCCTTTGGCGCTGAAAGACGCCCAACCCGTATCGGCGGGCAACCGCATCAGCTACCGCCGCGCCGCAGGCTCGGGTGAGATTTCGGAGTGGTACCTGAATGGCCCGCTCGGGCTCGAACAGGGTTTCGTCCTGGAGAAGCCGCTGGCTTGTGGCGATCTTGCCACCGACGTCGATGGGCAAGACCTGCTCGTCACGCTGGACGTGGAAGGCGACCTCGTGCCTGCGCTGGCCGCGGATGGCAAGTCCGTCGAGCTCTTGGGTCCCGACGGCGCGGTGGTGCTGCGCTACTCCGACCTTTACGTCTACGATGCCAACCACGCCGAGGTGCCGGCGACGCTGGAGCTCGTCGGCAATCGGATCACCTTGCGTGTGGACGACGACGGCGCAGCCTACCCTCTGACGATCGATCCTTTGGTGGCCACCGAGATTGCGCAGCTCATCCACGGCGACCCGGCGTCGGGCGACGACTTCGGGGCGACCGTGGACATGGATGGGGACCTTGCCGTGTTTGGCGTCAATGCCAAAAACAGCAACACGGGCGCGGCCTATGTCTTTTATCGCAGCGGAGGCGTGTGGACGCAAGAGGCCAAGCTGACTCCGAGCGATGGGGTCGCCTACGATAACTTCGGATCGGCGGTGGCCATCTCGGGCAACACCGTCGTCGTCGGCGCAAAATACGCTGATCCTAGCGGCGTATCGTCCGCGGGCGCGGCCTATTTCTTCGTGCGCAGCGGGACCACCTGGAGCCAACAACAGAAGGTGACGGCGCCCGTCCCCGCCAGCAGCACGTCGTTCGGCAACTCCGTCGACATCGACGGAGACACGGCGGTCTTTGCCACCCTCGACGCCACCCTCTTCGGTGGGGCCGCGGCGGCCGGCTACGTGTTCGTGCGCTCGGGGACGACGTGGTCTCTTCAGCAGAAGGTCACGCCTTCCAGCCCTATCTCGATTGGCTCGTTCAGCGCCGTGGCGGTCAACGGTGACACCGCGATTTTCGGCTGGCGAAGCACCAAGGTGGCTTATGTCTTCAAGCGCACCGCGGGCGTCTGGACGCAGCAGCAAAAGCTGCAGTCTGTCAACCCTGCGCTCAGCGACGAGTTCGGGTGCGCCGTCGAGGTCCAGGGGGACACGGCGTTCGTCGGTGCGTACGCCGACGGCACGCACGGTATCAGCGCAGGCGCCGTGTACGTGTTTGACCGCTCGGGCTCCACCTGGACGAACAGCGATATCCTGTTCGGGACGGGCATCGGCGGCCTCAGCTACTTTGGTGGCGATATCTCCGTGTCGAACGACACCCTGGTGATTGGCGCCCACGGCGATGGTGCTTTGGCGGCTCAATACGGCGCGGCGTGGGTCTACGTGCGAAGCGGAGCCACCTGGTCGGAGCAGGTGAAGCTCTTGGCCTCCGACCCCACCTCGTACGGCTGGCTGGGGCAGGGGGTCGCGGTGTCGGGCAGCACGGCCATTTGCGGCGCCAACGGCATCGACACCTATGGTCAGAACGCGGGCAAGGCTTACGTGTTCGACGTACCCACCGCCATCGCAGGCTCGTGCGGCGCGGTGCCCCAGGGCGCAGCCTGCGACGACGGTGACCCCTGCACCTACGGCGACACCTGCAACGCCGGCGTTTGCGCGGGGGTTCCCGAGGCGGACACGGACGGTGACGGCGTCTGCGACCCGGTGGACAACTGTCCCGTCAACCCGAACCCTTCCCAGCTCGATCTGGACAACAACGGCTACGGCGAAGCGTGCTTGTACGCGTGTATCGCTGTGCCGACCGAGTACGGAGCGAGCGAAGATGCCTCCATCGCATCGACGTCGCCCTCCACCAACTTCGATGCTGCCACGTTGTACGTCACATCAACGCGGTCGAGCCTCCTGCAATTCGACCTATCCGTGTTGCCCCCGCAGACCATCGTCTCGTCCGCCGATCTGACCGTTACGGACTTCTACTCCTCGGGCGCCGCCACGGTCACCCTCCATGCCATCACGGCGCCTTGGGCCGAGACCACGGCCACCTACAACAGCATTGGCAACGCGTTTGACCCGGTCTCCGTCGCTTCGTTCACCAGCGCGGTCGGCAAGAAGACCGTCAGTGTGACCGGCCTCGTGCAGTCGTGGCTCAACGGCAGCCAAAGCAACAACGGCCTCATGTTCCGCCAATCCTCCGGCGAAACCCGGCTGCGGAGCAGCGAGTACGCGGCGCAAGGCAACGAGTTCGTGCCCATCGTGCGCATCTGCTACACGGCTCCTGGTTACTGATCCGAAGGCGCCCTCGCGGTCTGTCCGACGAGGGCGTCTCTTGCCATGTGGGTCGACCCCGCGGGGCCTGGGCTAGCTGCTCAGGCCCCGTTGGCAATGACGGTCACCGGGGAGATGGGAAAGACGTGCTGCCGAGCGCCGTCGAAGCGCACGCGCACGACATTGCCAGGGACGAGCTTCGCGAGCGAGCTCGGGCCGAGATAAAGGGTCTCCTGATCGACGAAGACCGGACTGCCATCGTCGGGAGTGACCTCGAACAGGACAATCACGATGTAGCCCTGGCTCTGCTTCATCTCGCGAACCATCGCGCTGCGCAGCACCCGGGCGCGCCCTTGGGCGCCAAAGACGGCGGCGATCGTCGACGCCAACTTCTGGAAGAAGCGGACCGTCTGCCACAACGCGAAGAGCGCCCCGAGCGCGACGAGGACGAAATAGGCAGGCTGGTCCTCGGCGAGAGACAGACCTAAGAGCGCGAGGCCGGCCCCCAGAGAGATCAGCGTGCCATACAACACGAAGCCAAAGGCGCTGAGCGGCATGTGCCGCGTCAGCGTCCAGTAGGCGGAGAGGAACAAGCTCTCGACGACGCGCGCGGCCTCTTCCGTGGGGACCTGCGCCACGCGCGCATAGTGGGCAATGGCCTCGTCCCGCTTGCCATCGAGCAGGAGCTGCTTCACGCGCTCGATCTCTTCGCGAGGCACGGCCTCCATCGAGAGCTGCGTCACCGGAGCGTCGGTCGGCGCGCCGGGCGGCCTCGCGATGAGCAAGCTCGTGTTGCAGAAGACGCAGATGACGTGGGAGCGGCCGGTTCCCAAGGAGAGCGGCGCCCCGCAGTGGGGGCAGGTGACCATCTGCGCGAGGGCTGTCATGCGCTTGGAGCGTAGCGGAAGCAGGAGGCCATGGGAATAGGGCCGGGGAGGCGCGCAAATTTCATGACGCTTTTTCCGTCGCGACGCCAAGTGTCCGGGAAGCTCTGCGCATTACAATTTCGCCGCGAACGTGCGTCGATTCCCGGAGGAAACGTGAGACACCCCCGCATCAGGCCCTGGTCGTTGGTGGCATTCGTTGTTTCGCTTGTCGCCTGCGGCTCCTCCGAGCCCTACGGCCGCTCAAGCAACGAGCCCGCCTTGGAGGGTGAGTCGTTGGCCCAGGCCGTCGACGCATTAGGACGAGAAAGCGTTTCGCCCGCACTGCGCGCGGCTTTTTTGGCTTCGACGCAGGTGGACGCTCCTCCGGTGTACGACGCTACGCCGCACGCTCTGGGCTTCACGGCGCCGAACCCCGGCCGCGGCTTCATGTCGGTCTTCGGGTCAAGGGGCGTGGAAGTTCACCCCAATCACGATGGTCAGACGTTTCGCGCCGCCTTCCACGCGACAGAGGCCGGCTGTGAGACGGCGCCCTTGTCCCTGAAGGACGCTCCGCCCGTCGCCGCGCGTAACCGCGTCAGCTACCGCCGCGCGGCAGGCCAGAGTGAGATTTCGGAGTGGTACCTGAATGGCCCGCTCGGCCTGGAACAGGGTTTTGTCATCGAAAAGCCCCTTGTTTGTGGCGACCTTGCCACGGACGCCGACGGGCAAGACTTGCTCGTCACGCTGGATGTGGAAGGTGACCTTACCCCCATGCTGGCCTCCGACGGCCAATCGATCCAGTTGTTGAGCCCTGGCGGCGTGCCGGTGCTAAGCTACGCCGACCTGTACGTCTACGACGCCAACAACGCCGAAGTCCCCGCGACGTTGGAGCTCGTTGGCGGGCGAATAACCCTGCGTGTGAACGACGACGGCGCGGCTTATCCGCTCACGATTGACCCCCTCATGGCCACCGAGGTTGCCCAAATTATCCACAACGACCCGACCGCGAACGACAACTTCGGGGCGATGCTGGACATCGATGGTGACCTGGCCGTGGTTGGCGCCATCGCCAAGAACAGCTTCACCGGCGCGGCGTACGTCTTTTATCGAAGCGGAGGCGTCTGGGCGCAGGAGGCCAAGCTGACAGCCAGCGATGGCGTCGCCTTCGACGGATTTGGATCGACGGTGGCCATCTCGGGCAACACCGTTGTTGTCGGAACCAGGTCCGGGACCGGGGCCTATTTCTTCGTGCGCAATGGGACCACGTGGAGCGAACAACAGAAGGTGACGGTGGCCCTCCCCGCCAGCTCGGCCTTTGGCAACTCCGTCGCCATTGATGGAGACACGGCGGTCTTTGCCACGCTCGATCGCACCGCTCTCGGCGGATCGCCGGCGGCGGGGTATGTGTTCGTTCGCTCGGGGACGACCTGGTCTCTTCAACAAGCGGTCACGCCTTCTGGGCCCATCAAAATTGGCACGTTGAGCGCGGCGGCGGTCAACGGCGACACTGCGATTTTCGGCTGGAATAGCGCCAAGGCGGCTTATGTCTTCAAGCGGACCGCGGGTGTCTGGGCGCAGCAGAAGAAGCTCTTGTCGGTCAACCCAGCGCTTGACGACGAATTCGGGTACTCCGTCGAGGTGCAGGGCAACACCGCTTTCGTTGGTGCGCACGTGGACGCCACACATGGCTTTAACGCGGGCGCCGTCTACGTTTTTGACCGCACGGGCTCCACGTGGACCAACACGGATATCTTGTTTGGAACCGGCATCGGCGCCATCAGCTATTTTGGTACCGATGTCAAGGTGTCGAACGACACCCTGGTGATTGGCGCCCGCGGCGATGGAGCCTTGCAAGCCCAATACGGCGCCGCGTGGATCTATGGGCGAAGTGGATCCACCTGGTTGGAGCAGGTGAAGCTCGTTGCCTCCGATCAGGCCCCCGACGCCGGGTTTGGGGTGAGCGTGGGCGTATCTGGAAACACGGCGCTCTGCGGCGCGCACCTCGTCGACACCTACGGCATCAACACGGGTAAGGTGTACGTATTTAACGTGCCCTCGGCCATCGCGGGCTCGTGCGGCGCCATCCCCTCGGGCGCAGCGTGCGACGACGGCGACCCCTGCACCTACGGCGACACGTGCAACGCCGGTGTTTGCGCGGGGATCCCTGGAGGCGATTCGGACGGCGACGGCGTTTGCGACCCGGTCGACAACTGTCCCAACGCCCCGAACCCTTCCCAGCTCGATCTGGACAACAACGGCTACGGCGAAGCGTGCTCGTCTGCGTGCATCGCGGTGCCTCTCGACTACGGATCCAGCGAAGATGCGTGCGTAGCGGCCAACTTGCCGTCGAGCAACTTTGACACGCTGACGCTGTTCGCATCCGCGACACGGTCGAGCGTCGTTCAATTCGACCTCTCTATCCTGCCCCCACAGACCATCGTGTCGTCGGCGGACCTGACCGTTACGGACTACTACTCTGCGAACGCCGCCACTGTCACTCTGCATGCGGTGACGGCCCCGTGGGCAGAGACCACGGCGACCTACAACAGCATTGGAAACGCATTCGACCCCGTCCCCGTAGGATCGTTCACGAGCTCAGCCGGAAAAAAGACGGTGAGCGTCACCGGCCTCGTGCAAGCGTGGGTCAACGGCAGCCAAGCCAACAACGGCGTCATGTTCCGTCAATCCTCAGGCGAAACCCGCCTACACAGCAGCGAGTACACAGCGCAGGGCAACGAGCTCGTGCCCACCGTGCGCATCTGCTACACGGCTCCTGGCTATTGATCCATAACTGATCGCAGGGCGCCCTCGCCGGTCTTCTGCCGATGCGTCCTTGAATTTCTTGCCGACCACGCTCAGCCCTGGCTCGCCGTCCGGGCACGGCTTCGCGACGCACGAAGCGCCGTGCCCGAACGGTCGCCCGAGGGCTCAGATGACGATGGTCTCGCCCTGGAAGGTCGTCAACGACAGGCCTTTGAACGAGGGGCTCTTCGACTCGTTGTAACGGGCGTGCTCGTCGCGCAGGAGCCGAATGGCCACCTGCTCACCGAGCAATAGCGACTGCGTGTAGTCGCTGCGCCAGTGGACGCCGGCGAAGTTGCGGCCGATCGCGATATTGCCAGCGAGCTTGTTCAGCTCACCACCTACCTTCAGGCTCCCAGCGTCGGGGCCCGAGTACTTCTGGAGCGACAGCCCGTCCGCGGACACATGAACCGGTGCCGGGACGCCGCTCAGGCTGCCGATGACGGTCGACTCATCGAACCAGGCTTTGAGGACCGTGACGCAAGCGCCCGCCACCGTCGCATGCCCCGCGCCGTAGGCTGGGTGGGTCGGCGACCCCTCCGGGAAGGCCATGGGCAGGAGGTAGCTGTTGTACTTCGCGAACGTGCGGGCCACGGCGGCCGAGTTGAGCGCGTCGGCATGGATAGGGTAGCTCTTCGTGTTCGACTTGGTCTGGTGCACGAGTCCGGCGTAAGCCTCGGGCCGCAGACGGCGGTGCACGTACCACTTCTGGAACCAGACGGCCTCCAGGGCGCGCGTGGCGACACCTGTCACCAGCGACAAGATGTGGGGCCCACCGAAGGTGCCGAAACCGTCTTGCGTAGCCGAGGTGCGGTAGGGGTTGTTCGCGTCGAACGGAGCACCGGTGGCGAGCAGGATAAGGCACGCGTTGAAGTACGCCTGGTACAGCGCATCGACGTGGACCCATTGCGCGAGGTCGCGCCCGTTGCGGATGAAATGCGGCTGCGTATTCAGGGGATCCGCCGCACGGGGGGCGCCGTTCTGAACCGCGAGCCACTCCGGAAAGTCGGTCATGTGGTCGTTGACATTGTCTCGGACACTGAACATGCGCTGGTCGACGCTCTGCGCGCCGAACGGCACGCGACCCGAAGCCGCGGGCACGCCCAACATCAGGAACTGCGAGAGGTAAGGTCCGAGGTCTTCCCCTGGGTAGATGCCGCGAAACAGCTTCTTGGCCGTCTTGGGGCCGCGGAAGTCGCTCAACGCGCCGAGGTCGGCAGCAGCGCTTGCTACCGTGCCATCGGTCTCGTAGTCGTCGAAGTGGACGCCGCGGGCGTGCGCCATCCAGTAGTTCTCGACGACCTCACCAGCAGCCTCGGCGCTCTCCAAAGCGGGCGCGGGGGGCATGGTCAGAGCGTTGGTGTCGGCGCCCGATAGCTCGAAGGCCAAGCCCGCTTGGGGGTTGACGAACTTCCTTCCATTCGGGGTGGTGCCGAGCGGGATCGTCTCGAAGTTGGCGGGTGATCCGGAGGCGAGCGCGCTCACCATGGAATTGTAGGCGGCCGGAACGACCTCCCCCAAGGCGTCATGGGGAAGACCCTTCGTAAAGTTACCGATTCGACTAGGGAAGCGACCCTCGTCGCCGTTGCTCACATGCTCCGGCAGAGGCATCGCGCGCTCCGCTTGAGCGTGCGCAATTCGCAGATCGCGGGCTTGGTCCGCGCGGTTCGTATTAGGCATGATGGTCTCCATGGACGGCCGCCCCGTCGCGCGTTGTGGCGAGAGTCCCGCGTCCGTCCTGGGGGAGGGTACGGTTCGTAGGGGTCCGTTCTGACAGCAATTCTTCGCACCGCACGACCTGCCCTGCGGGCACCGAGCACGGCGTCGCGCAACCCGGGCGGGGTCGCTTGGCTCTGTCGTTTGTCCCGCGGCCGAGCGCGACCCACCCACGACCGCGCCGTCGAAAGCCAAGGGCAGGTGTCAGAGGGGCGCCGCACGGTAATAGGTCTTACGCTCGCGAAACAATCAGGCAATTGTGCTTGACAGACTCGATCGCCTCCTGCCTATTGCGAGGTTCACCCTCGCTCGAACATTCGGGCGCGCCCTTCGGAGGCAGCATGCGCGATCGTCGGACCCTTGCGGTGCATTGTGGTTTTGTCGTCGTCCTCTGCGGCCTTCTGCCACCGCTCCTCGCGGGTTGTTCCGAAGAACGCGCCTCAAACAGCGTGGCGAGCGAAGGGATCGCGCAGGCTTCTCAGGCCTTGACCTGCCTGACCATCCAGCGTGCTGGTGGTCCCTCTCCTGTGAGCGACGCCACGATCGCAAGCGATCCGACGGACCCCGCCAAGCAAACGACCAACTTCGGTGGCGTCCTCACGATGCAAACAGGGCAGCAAGGCACTACGACGTTTTCGTCGCTCCTGCGCTTCGACCTGGCGAGCATCCCCGCCACCGCCAACATCACCTCGGCGACCCTCAATCTCCGCAAAGCGCAGTCACCCGGGAGCGGCCTCGTCACGCTACGAAACATCACAGCTCCCTGGGTCGAGGGTACCGTCACCTGGAGCTCGTTCGCGGGGGCGTTCGACGCCGCGTCTTCCCTCGGCAGCTTCGATCCGAACGCGTACGGCAATGGCACCACCGTACAGCTCGACGTGCTCTCCACCGTCCAGAGCTGGCATGCCGGAACCACGCAGAACCACGGCTTTTACCTGCAACAGGGGGCTTCCGGGAAGACCGTGCTTGGCGCCAGCGAAGGGCCGACAGCCGCGCGCCCAACCCTCTCGGTCTGCTTCGTCCCGACGACCTGCTCCAACGGCGTTCAGGATGGGAGCGAGCTCGGCGTGGACTGCGGCGGTCTCTGCGCGCCATGCGCGAACCCCTGCGCTGGCGTCGTGTGCAGTGCCTCGGACGCTTGCCACGTGGTGGGTAGCTGCGACCCGCAGACAGGGCAGTGCTCGAACCCTGCGGCGCCCGACGGGACGAGCTGCAGCGACGGAAACGCCTGTACGCAAACAGACAGTTGCCAGGCCGGCGTGTGCACCGGCGCGAGCCCGGTTGTGTGCAGTGCCTCGGACGCTTGCCACGTGGTGGGTAGCTGCGATCCGCAAACAGGGCAGTGCTCGAACCCTGCGGCGCCCGATGGGACGAGCTGCAGCGACGGAAACGCCTGCACCCAAACAGACAGTTGCCAGGCCGGCGTGTGCACGGGCGCGAGCCCGGTCGTGTGCAGTGTCTCGGACGCTTGCCATACCGTCGGTAGCTGCGATCCGCAAACAGGGCAGTGCTCGAACCCTGTGGCGCCCGACGGGACGAGCTGCAGCGACGGAAACGCCTGCACCCAAACAGACAGTTGCCAAGCGGGCGTGTGCACCGGCGCGAGCCCGGTTGTCTGTACACCACCCGATGCTTGCTCGGGCTCCGGGACGTGCGACCCCCAGACAGGACAGTGCTCGTTTCTGCCCGTGGCGTGTTGCTCGGACGGCGTGCAAAACCAGGGCGAAACGGGCGTCGATTGTGGAGGGCCCTGCGCGCCTTGCGCCGCGACCTGCCCCTCGTGCGCCAACCTGCTGGTCGCCCAGGGCGCGGGTAGCGCCGGATCGCTGTACGAGATCGACTTGTCCACGCTGTCGATAACGCCCGTGGGCGCACTGCCGGTTGGCCTGACGGGTATGGCCACTGCCCCGGATGGGACGATCTATGGCGTGACGAGCACCTGGAACTACCAAGGCGAGCTGGTGATTGTGGATCCTACGACCGCTGCGGTCGGGACGGTGGCGGCCACGGTCGATAGTTTGTGGGGGTTCGACTACTCCGCCATCCCGGACATCACCTTCGTCGGCGAGACCCTCGTGGGCATGACCTCGTTCCATGGCATCGGGATCATCGATCGCACGACAGGGCTGATGGCGATTACAGGTGGCACCGCCTTCCCGTACGGCGCAGGCATGGCGGCCGGGAGCGATGGGGTCATCTACTTCGCGCCTGAAGGGGACGACGGCGATCTGTACACCTTGAACGGGTTGGGTGGTCAGACCGTCGTCACACCGCTCGATGGAAACCTCGGTGTCATTCGCGCGATGACCTTCTCCAACGGTGTCCTCTAC
>CAYLJT010000165.1:0-12207 GCA_964383995.1 uncultured Polyangiaceae bacterium | reverse complement strand
TCGAGCAGCGCCGCCTGCGTCTTGGGCGGCGTGCGGTTGATCTCGTCGGCGAGCACCAGGTTGTGAAAGATGGGCCCGGGCGAGAAGCGCACGCTTCGTACACCGTCTTGCTCGTGCAAGACGTCGGTGCCCGTGATGTCGGCGGGGAGCAGGTCGGGGGTGAATTGCACGCGGCCGAAGCTCAGATCGAGGGCCCGCGCCATGCTGGCCACGAGGAGCGTCTTCGCGAGGCCGGGAACGCCCACCAAAAGCGCGTGGCCGCGGGCCGCCAGGGTGACGAGCATGCCTTCGATGACGTCGTCTTGGCCGACCACGGCGGCACCGACGGCAGCCTTCAGGCGGGTCGCCGCGCCCGCCGTTCGTTCGAGCAATTCTGCGTCGGAAGGCGGAGAAACCTCGGGGGGCACGCTGGACATGGGGTGGGGCTCGTACCGCGATGGAGCACGTCCGACAAGAAGACACGCGGTCCCGCGCTACCCGACTCGTCCGACCTGTACTAAAGCTGCGCCCGTGGCTCGCTCGCAATTTCCCACTCGGTGAGGTGACGGTGGCGACGAAGAAAACCCGAACCGTGACGACGAGCGACGAGCCCGCTGGGGTCGAAGTGCTCCCCGCAGACGACAGACCCCGATCCGCCGCGAAGGGCAAGCTCAAGGGCAGCGCCGCGAAGCCGACGAAGGCCGAAAAAACCGCCAAAAAACCGGGGAAAGCCGCACAAAAGGCGGCCGAGGTCCCGCGCCCCAACGAACGCGGCGAGCACGGCGACGACGACGAAGAGCGCGAGGACGGTCCCGAGGACGGCGACGACGACGTCGTCGAGGTCACGGGCGAGCTGGTCGACGAAGGGTTCGACGAGCCGGCCCTCGACGCCGAGGACGACCTCGGAAAACGCCGACGTTCCAGCGTCTCTCCGCCCTCCTCGAACGACGTCGCCCTCTCGCGAACCGACCCGCTTCAGGCCTACTTGCGCGAGGTTCAGCGCCACGCGCTGCTCACCCCCGAAGAAGAGAAGACGCTCACCACGCACTACGCGAAGACCGCGGACGTGAGCACCGCGGCGCGCCTCGTGACCTCGAATTTGCGGCTCGTGGTGAAGCTCGCGTACGAATATCGCCGCGCCTACAAGAACATCATGGACCTCATCCAGGAGGGCAACATCGGCCTGATGCAGGCCGTGAAACGCTACGACCCCTACCGCGGCGTGAAGCTCTCGTCGTACGCCGCGTGGTGGATTCGAGCCTATATTTTGCGGTTCATTTTGAACAACTGGCGGCTCGTCAAGCTCGGCACCACGCAGGCCCAGCGCAAGTTGTTCTTCAACCTCAACAAAGAAAAAGCTCGCCTCTCGGCCATGGGCATCGAGCCCACGTCGGAAGAAATCGCGAAGCGCTTGAGCGTCGAGGAAAAAGAGGTCGTCGACATGGATCGCCGCCTCGGCTCCGGCGAAGCGTCCCTCGACGCGCCCATCGGCGACTCCGAAGGTCGCGCCGTCGCGCGCGTCGAGCTCATGGCCTCCGGCACGGGCGGCCCCGACGACGCCTACGAGCGCAACGAGATGGGCCAGATGGTGTCCGAGCGGCTGCAGAAATTCCGCAGCACGCTCAAGGGCAAAGACGTCATCATCTTCGATCGCCGCATGATCGCCGAAGATCCGTTGACGTTGCAGGAGCTCGGCGAAGAGTTCGGCATCTCGCGCGAGCGCGTGCGCCAGCTCGAAGCGCGCCTGACATCGAAGCTCCGCGTGTACCTCAAAGAAGAGCTCGGCGACGCGGTCGGCGCGGTCTGACGACGTGAGCGGCGCGCTCTTCGTCGTCGCGACGCCCATCGGGCACCTCGGCGACTTGACCAAGCGCGCGGAAGACGCGCTGCGCTCGGTGGATCGCGTGTTGGCCGAAGACACGCGACGTACGCGGGGCCTCCTGGCCCACCTCGGCATCGAGAAAAAGCGCCTCGAACGCCTCGACGAAAACGCCAGCGCACAGGACGTCGCGCGCATCGTCGCCGCCCTCGAAAGCGGCGAGAGCATCGCCCTCGTGACCGACGCGGGCACGCCCGTGGTGAGCGACCCGGGCCACGCCTTGGTCGAGGCGGCGGCCCGCGCGAACATCGCGGTCGTGCCCCTGCCAGGGGCCTCGGCGGTGATGGCTGCGGTGAGCGTATCGGCCTTGATTCGCGGGCCATTTCGCTTCGCCGGCTTCCTGCCGCGCGCGGGCGACGAGCGTCGCGAGGCCATCGCGCGCATTATCCGAGACAACGAGCCGACCGTGTTCTTCGAGGCACCGCCGAGGCTCGCGCGCACCCTCGCCGACTTCGCCGCGCATGCGCCCGAGCGCCGCGCCATGGTCGCGCGCGAGCTGACGAAGCTGCACGAAGAGCTGGTGCGCGGCACGTTCGCCGAGCTCGCCGCGCTCGAGCGCGAGTGGCTCGGCGAGATCACCGTCGTCGTGGGACCGCGCGAGGCGTCCGCCGAAGAGACCCCCGTCGTCGACCTCGATGGACCCATCGACGCCGCGTTGGAGCGTGGCGAATCAAGCAAGCTCATCGCCGACAGCGTGGCCCACGCGCTCGGCCTGCCGCGCCGCGAGGTCTACGCCCGGGTGCTGGAACGAAGGCGTTTGCGCGGCGCATGACGCGCGCGCGAGCCCGCTTCGCATGCGGTGAACACGGGCCGATGGTTCTGGGTTAACTTGTCACTTCGAGCTGCGTTCGCTGGAGAGCCACGTCATGACGAAAGCGGAAATCGTTCAGGCGCTCTACACGCAGATTGGCGGGTTCTCGAAAAAAGAGAGCGTCGATCTCGTCGATCTGGTGTTTGAAACCATGAAAGAAACCCTGGGCCGCGCCGAGCGCATCAAGATCTCGGGCTTCGGCAACTTCGTGCTACGCGACAAGCGGCCGCGACAGGGTCGAAACCCCCAAACCGGCGAGCCCATTCTGATCGTCGAGCGCCGCGTGTTGAGCTTCAAACCGAGCCAAATCCTGAAACACGCGCTGAACCCGTCGGACGCCGAGGGCGATCACAGCGAGTCGTAGCGCGTGACCAACAAGCTGCCTCCGAAGCTTTATTACCGGATCGGTGAGGTCGCGGGCATCGTGGGGGTCGAGCCCCACGTGTTGCGCTATTGGGAGACCGAGTTCCGCTCGGTGAAGCCGCAGAAATCCGCAAAGGGCCAACGCGTGTACTCGCGCCGCGACGTCGAAACGTTGTGCCGCGTGCGCGACCTTCTGTACCGCGACAAGTTCACCATCGCCGGAGCGCGCAAGAAGCTCCGCGATGGCGGCATCGAGCCCGCGGCCGAAGAGACGGTGTCGAGCGAAGAGGCCGACAAGCTGCGCTCCACGCTCCAAGAAATTCGCTCCGAGGTCGCCTCGCTGCTCGCGCTGCTCGACCCGCCGAACGGCTGAAATCGGCTTGGAATCGGCTGTCGGCTTCCGCTACGCGCCGCCCGAAGGGGGGACCGCCGTGGGCACGGATGCCCTGCCTTTCATCGACGTCTCGCGCTTGCCGGGCGCGCGCATCGTCACGCGCGAGGGCGTGACGTCGCCCCACGTCGACGTCTTCGTCGTGTGCGCCCAGGCGCCGTCGGATCACTTCGCAAAAGGCCTGGAAGACCTCGTGATGAGCTACGCGACCTCCTTCGCGAAGCGCGCGCTGGCCGCGCAAAAGGTCGAGCCCTTGCGCGTCGAGCCGCTGACGATCGACGGCGACCGCTGTGAGCAGAGGGTCCACGGCGAAGGCGAAAATCGCGCTGAATTGCGGCATATTTTGGGCTTTGTCGGGGACGACCGCGAGGCCGCGCTGTGCACCATCGCGTGCGTCTCGCGCGCCCACGGCGACGACAACGCGTGCGCGTCCATCGTCGATGGCGCAGCGGTCTACGGCCCGTTCGGCCCCGCGCCCGCGCCGGGAATCGCCGCGCAAATCATGGTGGGCGCCGCCGAAAACCCCGCGCTGGCCCTCGCCATCGCGCTCACGTTGGCTGCGCTGATGGGCCTTTTGTTGATCGTCAAGCGTCCCCGACCACACTGGTGAGGTGTCGATTCGTCGACACCCAAGTTGCCGCGAAAAAGCGGCCCTTTCGTCGTCTAACGCGCGCCTGTCGAAGGCCGTGCCAAGGGTGGGACATAGTTTGTCACATCGGGGTCTCGATCGTCGTCGCCGACGATGAATGCTTCTGTTAGGCATGGTCCTCCAGAGCGCGCGTGGGCTCGCCCCGCGACGCGCATTCGGACGCGCCACGCCTCGAAGGACCCCCTTCGGGGCGTCGCCCATTTGGGCCCATTGGTTGTGGAAAACCCCGGGAAGACCCTGGGGGAAAGTCGTGAAGAGTCCCGCGCATGCAGATGGTTCATCCGCAAAAACGTGGTTCGCAACAGAAGGTCGAGCCTCCGGTCATCGCGGGGCGCGTCCCGCCCCACGATCTCGACACCGAGGCCGCCGTGCTGTCGGCGTTGCTCCTCGATCGCGACGCCCTCGATCGCGTCCTCGAGTTTCTCAAGCCCGAGCATTTTTATAGCGAGGCCAACGGCCGCATCTTCGAAGCGGCCACCGAGCTCGCCCTCGCCGGCACGCCCATCGACATCGTGTCCGTCGCCTCGTGGCTGCGTGATCGTGGGCGCCTCACGCAAATTGGCGGCGCGAGCTATCTCGCGCAGCTCACCGACGCCACGCCGGCCGTCGCGCACGTCGCCGCGCACGCGCGTGTCGTCCGCGAAAAGTGGCGTCTGCGACAGCTCATCGCCACCTGCCAACGGGTCTCGGCCGAGGGCTACGGCGACGTCGGCGGCGTGCAAGACTTCATCGATTCGGCGGAACAAGCCGTTTACGACATCGCGCGCACGCCCGAGTCGAACAGCGCGGCCCCCCTCGCCCAAGTGCTCCGCGCAGCCTTTGAGCAAATCAACGCGGCCGCCGAGCGCGGTGATCGCATCACCGGCGTGAGCACGGGCTACGAGCGCCTCGACGCGAAGACCGCCGGCCTTCACGACGGCGATCTCACCATCGTCGCGGCACGCCCCGGCATGGGAAAAACCAGCTTCGTGCTCAATCTCGCAGTCAACGTCGCCTCGCCAAGGACCATCAGCACACCCTCTCCCAACCACGACGGCTACGGCGCCGAAGAGAGCGAGCCCGGCTTCGGAGTCGCGGTCTTCTCCCTCGAAATGCCGCGCGAACAGCTCGCCACACGCCTCGTGTGCTCGGAGGGCCGGGTCGACCTCGGCAAGCTTCGTCAGGGCTACTTGCAGGCCGACGACTGGCGAAGGCTCACCGAAGCCGCGTCGTTCTTGTCGAGCCTACCGATTTGGATCGACGACACCCCCGCGCTGACGCTGCTCGAGCTCCGCGCGAAGGTGCGCCGTATTCAGGCCGAGTACAGCCGCAGCGGGACGGTGGGCGGGCGTGAGCCCAAGCTCGGCCTGGTGGTCGTCGACTACTTGCAGCTCATGAAGGGCCGCGACGGCGTCAACAGCCGCGAGCAAGAAATCAGCGAAATTTCTCGGGGAATGAAGCAACTCGCCAAGGAGCTGCGGGTGCCCGTCATCGCCCTTTCGCAGCTCAACCGCGCGGTCGAGACGCGCACCACGAAGGACAAGCGTCCCCAGCTCTCCGATCTGCGCGAGTCCGGCGCCATCGAGCAGGACGCCGACATGATCATCTTCATTTACCGCGACGACTACTACAACCCCGAGACCACGAACCAGAAGGGCATCGCCGAGCTGATCGTCGCCAAGCAACGCAACGGCCCCACGGGCAAGGTGCTCGTGCGCTTCGCGTCGGCGTACACCCGCTTCGACAACCTCGCTCCGGGCGATTACCCGGAGAACGTCGACGACGAATAGGTCCGAGACATGGCGCCCTGGTCCATCGCCGCCGCGCTCGCGGCGCTCTGCATTGGTCTGCACTACCTCACGCTGCGCGCGGCGAGCGGCCGCGTGGGCGACGCATTGGGCGCGATGGTCGTCGAGGGCACGGCGGCCCTCGGCCTGTTCGTGCTCGTGATTTTTTTTCGAGGCACGAGCCAAACCGAAGCGTCGACCCCTGGTCTTTTGTGGTCCGCCGCCTCGGGCCTCTGCATTTGCGGTGCGATGATGCTGCTCTTCACGGCCCTGCGCTGGGGCGGTCCAGTGGCCTCCACGGGCCCCATCGTGCTCGGCGGCGGCGTGGCGATTTCCGCGTTGATAGCGCCGTTTTTGTTCCACGAGCCGGTTACGCTGCGCAAGGCTGCGGGGGTGCTGCTGGCCCTGTTGGGCGTGGCGCTCTTGGCCACCGACCGTTCCTGAAGCCAAGGACCCAAGGGCCCTGCATGTCCGAGACCCCGTGCCCCAATCCCCCACGATTCCTTCCTTTGTCGCATCGTTAGCCATCGCAGCGCAGGTGAGCGTCGGCGTGGCGGGCTGCACACCGCCCCTTCAAGGAGGCGGCGTCGAGGTCTTCGGAAACGTGGCCGACAGGCTCGACGCGCTGTGCCGCTTTCGCCCGGGCGGTCTCTCCGAAGGGTTGTGCGCGGCCCCCGATGCGGCGGCGCCGCCGGCCCGCGTGCACCGCGTGGGTGAAGGCGCAAAGGTCCTACGGGGTCCGCTGGCAGTCGCCAAAAAGGGCGATTATTCCCTCGAAAACGGCCTGGTTTCGTTCTTCATCGACGCCCTCGGCACCGGCAACGGCTTCGCCGAGAGCGGGGGCAACCTGATCGACGCGGGCGATCAAAAGGCCGGCTGCGACGCCCTCGGCCAAGCCTTCGTGTCCTTCGGAGGCTTCCAACGTCAGGCCATCTACGAGCGGCTGACGTCGGGTACGGGAGCGCAGGGAGAAGCCTGGATCGAGGTCACCGGCCACGGCCTCAGCGAGACCAACGTCGGCATCACGACGCGTTACACGCTGGGCGCGGGCCTGCGCGCGCTGCTCATCGAGACCACGGTCACCAACACGAGCACCGAAAAGAGCGGCCCGCTCGACCTCGGCGATCTCGTCGAGTGGGGCGCCGCCCAGCGCGTCGCACCTGGAAAAGAGCCTGGTTTTGGCGGGGATTCGAGCACCGTGTTCGTCGGCGGCGTGGGCCCCGCCGTGGCGTACGCGTTCCTTTCGGAGGACGGAGCGCCGATCCATGCGGCGAGCGGCGGCGCCGGCAGCTACCTCGGCTACGCCGACAACGTCGCGCTTTCGCCCGGCGAAAAGCGGCGTTTCGCGCGCTACCTCGTGGTGGCGACGCGGGGCGATTCAACCGCGCTGGCGAGCGAGCTCTTGTTTCTGAGCGGCGGCGATCTCGGGGGCATCGAGGTGCGCGCCGAGGCCCCCGGGGGCGCGCCGTTGTCCCTTCGCCGATCCACCGTTCGCCTCGTGCCCGAGGAGGGCGGCGACACGCTCACCCTGCGTTCAGCGGGTGGCTCGTGCGATTGGTTTGATGTCAAACGTTCCCAGGGCGTCGAGCCCATGATCGCCGAGGTGCCTCCGGGCCGTTACACGCTCTCCCTCGAAGGGGGCGGTCTGCGCTCCACGGCCGAGGTGCCCGTGCTGATCGAAGCGGGGCGCGCCACGGCGATCGTCGTGCCCGCCGAGCTGCCCAGCACCATCGACGTGCGCGTGCTCGAAGCAACGCCCGCAGGGCTCGTTGCGGGCCCCGCGAAGATCCAGATTTTCGACGACGTCACGCACCTGCCCGTCGAACCGCCCCACGCGACCAAAGACGGCATCACGAGCCTCGTGGTGGGGCGCGGTCGCTATCGCCTCGTGGCGTCGCGGGGCCCCGAGCTCTCCCTCGCAGACACCACGGTGGACATCGCCGGGGGTGAGATCAAGGCCATTTCGTTGGAGCTCAAACGAGTTGTCGACACCCGGGGCTACGTGGGCTGCGACCTCCATCAACACACCTCGCACAGCTTCGACAGCGGCACGTCGATGACCAACCGCGTCCTCGGCAACGCCGCCGAGGGCCTCGACTGCGCGGTAGCGAGCGAGCACAACAATGTCGTCGACCCCGCAGGCATCGTCGCCGCGCTGGGCCTCGCCGAGCGCTACCGATCCATCGCGGGCGAAGAGCTCACCACCGACGCGAGCCCCCGGCCCTTCGGGCATATCAACCTGTTTCCGCTGGTCTTCGATCCCAACGCCGCGCGGGGCGGCGCGATCGTGCCGCGGGGTCGGCTCGCCAGCGATGTGCTCGACCAAGTCCGCACCGCTTCGCCGCAAGCGATCATTCAAATCAACCACCCGCGCCTGGGAGCCATTGGCTACTTCGAGCGGCTCGGCCTCGATCCCGCGACGGGCGTTGGCACGGGCGAAGGCTACGACATTCACTTCGACGCCCTCGAGGTGTGGAACGGGCGCGGGGGTCAGGACCGGGCGCGCGTCCTCGAAGACCTGTTCACGCTCCTGCGAACGGGTCACCCCGTGACCCCCACGGCCAACACCGACACGCACGGCGTCGTTGACCAGGAAGGCGGCTACCCACGCACCTACATCGCGGTCAAAAACGACGATCCGGCCAGCCTCGATCCGAGCGAACTGGCGGAGAGCCTCCGACAACGGCGCGATGTCGTGCTCACGAATGGGCCCTTCCTCACGCTTTCCGCGGGCGAAACCTCGCAGGGCGGTGTGCTGACCTGGCCCGCCAAGGGCCCGCTGGTGGTGCGGGTGAAAGTCGAATTTGCGCCGTGGATCGACGTTCAAGAGCTCGAGCTCTGGGCCCACGGCGCCCTGGTCGCCCACACCTCGGTGACCGCGGCGCCGACGGCGCTGGGTGGGCTCGGCGCCGAGGCGTCCTTCGTCCTTCGGCGTTCCACGGACGCCCCGACCCCGGGCGCCGTGCTCGTCGCGGAGGACACGTTCATCCATGCCGTGGCCCGCGGCACGCGCCCGCTCACCCCCGTTTTGCAGGGCGATCCCGCGGAAATCCTGCCCTTCGCGCTGACCTCGCCGCTCTGGATCGACCTCGACGGCGACGGTCAGTCCCTCGGTCGCGTGACCGCCCCACGCGTCTCCGCCGCGCCCTTGCCCGGCGCACCGTCCCTCACCCCGTAATTCGTAGCCCTACTTTTGAAGGGCGCGGCGTGGGAGTATGCTGATGAGGGCGATCCTTCCGTCGGGGTTGCGCGTAGGTCCACGAAGTCGATGGTTGACCGGGTCGGACGAGAACGACTGTTGGAAATGCTCCTGGCAGGCACGCCGGACCGCGTGATCAACGTCCTCGCCGCGGCGTCCCCGGAAGACGCTACCGATCTCGCCGAGCTTCGAGAGAGCCTGGCCCTCGAAGCGCTGACCGCGCCCCCCGCCACGCCGTCGAAGGCCCTGCGCGAACGGCTGCTGGCGACGCGACCGCGGGTACGACGGCCGAAACGCCCCGTACTGCTCGTGGTCGACATGATCCAAGACCACCTCACCCCGGGTAAGCCGCTCGAAGTCCCGCGCGCGCGCGACGTGGTCCCCGCCCTGCGAAAGCGCCTGGAAGAAGCGCGGAGCGCCGGCATCCCGGTCATCTTCGTCTGCGACACCCACTCCCCCGACGACCCCGACTTCGACGCCTGGCCGGTCCACGCCCTCGAAGGAACACCGGGCGCCGACCCCTGGCCCGAGCTTGGCGTCGAGCCCAGCGATCACCTCGTTCGCAAGCGCACCTACAGCGCTTTCACGGGCTCCACGCTGGGCCCCCTGCTCGACGAGCTCGGGGCCGATCAAATCATCCTCACGGGCTGCGCCACCGAGATCGGCCTCGCGGCCACCGCGACCGATGCTCTGCAGCGGGGCTTCGTCGTGACCATCCCGCCCGATAGCCAAGCGGGCACGAGCGCCATCGGCGAGCAGGTCACGTTGCTCTCGCTGAGCGCCATGCCGCCCTACGATCCACGCTATTTGCGCTCCCGTCCCTCGTAACGTAAGGGCCCGCCATGCGGACCCTGCGGCTCGTTGTGCGCGCCCCCGACCCCGACGACGACGCGGTCGTCGAGGCCGCGCGCGTGCTCCGCGACGAGGGGCTCGTCGCGTTTCCAACGGAGACGGTCTACGGCTTGGGGGCACGAGCCGACCGCAGCCTGGCGGTTCGAAAGATCTTCGCGGCGAAGGGGCGGCCCGCCAAAAACCCGCTGATCGTTCACTTCGGGGATGTCGATCGCGCGCTCGATTTCGTTGGAGCTCAAAACAAAACGGCGCGGCTCCTCGCGGAGCGATTTTGGCCCGGCCCGCTGACGCTCGTCGTGCCCCGACCGGCTCAGGGCATCGCCGACGAGGTTGTCGCGGGGGGCGCCTCCGTGGCGGTCCGCGTCCCCGCCCACCCCGTGGCCCAAGCGCTGCTGCGCGCCGTAGCGCTCCCGATCGCCGCGCCGAGCGCCAACCGCTCCACGCAAATCTCATCCACCAACGCGGAGCACGTGCTGAAGAGCCTCGCCGGTCGCATCGACATTTGCCTCGATGGCGGTCAAACGGGCCTCGGACTGGAGTCGACGATCGTCGACACGCGGCACGCGCCCGCCGTCCTGCTGCGCCTCGGGGCCATCCCTCGCGCGGCCTTGGAGGCCCTCGTCGAGCTCGTCGACGCCTCGGCAAACATCGCGGATCCGGCTCAAATCGCGGTCGCGCCGGGGGGTCAGCTGCGGCACTACGCCCCGCGCGCCACGCTGTTGGTGGTGCCCGAGGAGGCCCTCCGAGACACCGTCTCGTCGTTGCAACGGCGGGGGCTGCAGGTGGGTGTGATGCGCTCCGCGGAGGACGACGGCGCGGGCGAGCCCCTCGTGGAGCACCTGGGGGCGGACGCTGCGACCTACGCGAGCCGGCTGTACGCGGCCCTGCATCGCCTCGACGATCGGGGGGTCGACGCGATCGTGGTGGCCGAGCCGCCGCCCGATCCCGCGTGGGACGCGCTCCGGGACCGTCTTCGTCGCGCATCCGCGTGACGCGCGCCCTAGGGATGTGGCAAAGATCATCGCTGTGTCGATGAACGCGACGCGCAGGCTCGCCCGCTGGGCGACGGTGGCTGGGATCGTTGGTGCTGCAACGATCGCCATGCCCGCGCGCGCCGCCCTCTTGGTCGAGCCGCCCAAGGTGTTGAGCTTTCGCCTCGACGATCCGAGCGCGCCCACGCTGCCGCTGCTCGTGGCGGTGCAGACGAAGGAGGGCGAGCGGCCGGGGGTCTCGCCGCGCTATTTGCTCGGGCCGTGGTCGAGCTGGCAGCGCCGTCCATGGGCCGTTCTGCCGTGGCTCGGCGCCGAGAGCGAAGAGGTGGCCCCGGCGCCGTTCGAGACATCGTTTGACCTCCAACTATCTCCACCGCCCCTCTCGGCCGTGCGCTTCGAGGTGCCCGCCGACGGGCTTTCGCAGGCCGAGGCGCCGCCCTGGCCCTCCTTCGAGACCACCGGTACGAGCCTCGCTTCGAACGGCTTCGACACGCTGTTCGCGCCGCCCCCCAAGGCCGTTCCCAATTGGCGCTGCCGTCGCCGTCCGGTGACTTTTGTGCGCTTCGGGGCCGAGCGCGACAGTTTCCTGTTGGTCACCTGCGACGGCGCGCTGGCGCCCGAGGCCCTCGACCGCTTGTCGCTCATCGCGCGCGAAATGGGCACCATGCGGCCCGGCGATGTGCTGCCCGACGAGCCCGATCCCGAAGCTTGGGAGCGTGGCGAGTGGATCGACGGCGTGCGCGTGGTGAGCCCGCGCCTCGTGTGGGTCTTGCAGCGCCTCGCCGACGCCTTCCCCTGGCGAACCCTCTACGTTTACAGCGGCTATCGGCCCTTCGCCGAGGTGAAGCCGGGCTCCCACGCCAGCCGCCACGCAAGCGGTCGCGCGATGGACATCGCGATCCAGGGCGTGCCCAACGAAGACCTCTTCAAGGCCTGTCGCAAGCTCCACGACGTGGGCTGCGGCTACTACCCCAACAGCAAGTTCGTGCACGTCGATGTGCGCGGCATCGGCACCGGCCACCCGTTTTGGATCGACGTCTCCAAGCCCGGCGAGCCTTCGCGCTTCGTCGACGCGTGGCCCGGCGTGATCGAGAGCGGCGGCCTGTCGTGGGACGCGAAGGGCTCGGGGAAATAGGCCCATGCGACGGCCCGCTGCCCTCGCGCTTTCCATGATTTCGTCGCTGGTCCTCGCGTGCTTCGCCGCGTGCAGCGACGACGCCTCCGATGCGCCCACGAACGAGCCGCTGCCCGACGGCGATCTGCCCAAGCCCAGCGATGGCGGTGACGCGGGCGCCGACGCGGACGCCTCCGACGCCCCGCTCGATG
>CAYLJT010000164.1:0-12220 GCA_964383995.1 uncultured Polyangiaceae bacterium | reverse complement strand
CCGTCGAAGTCGCCCGCGACGAACTTGCCGGTGGACTTCCAACTGCCATCCTTGGTGTCCCAACGCTGCCAACCGAAGCCGCTGCCGAAGGACAGCTCGACGTCCAGCGTAATTTTGTCGTCGTGATCCCAGACCTTGATCAGGTCGTCTTTACCGTCGCCATCGGCGTCGCCAGCGCTCCATTGCGCGGAGCTGTGGTAGTCGCCGACCTTGGTCAACCAGCGATTGTAGCCGAAGCTCGAACCGCTCGAAAGATAGGCGTTGACGCTGTAGTTGCCGCTCGATCCGTCGTTGAACGCGATGGCGACGTCGTCCTTGCCGTCCCCGTTGAAGTCACCGGCGGCCCACTTGCCCTGGCTCTGGTAGTTTCCGGTCTTCGTCAGCCAACGGTTGTAGACGAAGCTCAAGCCGCTCGAAAGGTAGGCGTTGATGCTGTACTTGTCGCTGGAACCGTCGTTGAAGGTGAGCGCGACGTCGTCCTTGCCGTCCGCGTTGAAATCACCCGCCAGCCACTGGCCCTCGCTCTGGTAGGTCCCGCTCTGCGTGGTCCAACGGTTGTACGTAAAGCTCGAGCCATTCGACAGGTAGGCATTGATGCTGTACTTGCCGCTGCTGCCATCCTCGAACGCGACCGCCACGTCGTCCTTGCCGTCGCCGTTGAAGTCGCCCGCGACCCACTTGCCCTCGCTCTGGTAGCTGCCCGACTGGGTCAGAAATCGCGAGGAGCTCCACAGGCCCGGCGCGCCGTAGATGGACTGCGATCCGACCTCGTCGAGGTCGCTGATCTCGTAGTCGTGGCAGCCGCTCCCGTTGCAGTTCGCGTAGTGCATCACCGAGTCCTTGTCGTAGCTCGTAACGGCCCGCGTGTCCGTGGTTGTCTCGGACGTGCAACCGAGACCAGCGTGCTCGTGGGTGAAGCCCAGGACATGACCGAGCTCGTGCATCATGATGCCCTTGAAGGACTGGCACGCGTCGTTCCACGCGTTGCCGGTGTCCACCTCGAGCTCCCTGTACGCCCGTTCGTGCGAGGGGAAAAACGCGGAGGCGTTGAGGTTCGTTCCGCTCATCGGGACGACGTTGAAGACCACGTTGTTGTTGCTGTTCGTGCAGTTACCGTCTTGATCGCTCCGGTGAAGGAACATGACATCGGCGGTCTGCTCCCAGTAAATGGCGGCGGTCGCGAGCCCGGACACGACGTCGTCGTAACGACTCCCGAACGCGGTGGTCACGCAATAGGTAATGCTCATCTTGGCGGTGCTGCTCCAGACCTGATCGACGTTGCTGGCGTAGTAGCTGTTGGCCGTGACATAATCCTTCCGACTGACGCGAAGCTCGCCCTGCTGCGCCACGTTTTCGTCGTAGTACTCGCGCAGGGCGTCCACGCCGTGAATGGGAATGTCACCCTCGACCACGTACGCGCCGGTGCGCGGGCTCCGCGGCGTGGAAGCTTCGAACTCCTCGAAGGAGAGCATGTTGTCACCCACGTCTTCGCCCTCGAAGCCTGGCTCGGAAGACACGACACAGCCGGACACGAGAAGGAGCAGGGCGGCGGAGCGGAGGATGGAGCGAACAAGCATCACGGGCCTCATTTCGGGGGGGTGGCGGGCGTAATCTGTCGGGGTATCCGACGACGCGCCGCGCGTTGTGGACCCTCCTATCGCAACCGTGATGCCAAGCGAGGCTGCGCACGAATGAGGCGAAAATGCGGCAAAAACGGCTACTTTCCGCCTCGTGGCATGGAGGTAGGAAGGCGATTGGAGGCTTCAGCCTCCACGTTTGAGGGGCCGAGCCTCCATGCACCTTGCCGGGTGGAGGCCCGTCACGCCGACCAACTTCGCAAGGACCTCAGCGCGGCGCAGGCTCGCACAACTGGGAGGCGACCACGCGGCCCACCCCGGTCTTACAGCGTTTGCCCTCGCCGCACACGCGCTCGCTCTTCCAGGCGCCTCCGTCGCAGCGCAGCACGGTCGCCCCGTCGGCGCTGCACGAGAGGTGATCCTCGTCGCCCTTACCACAGGGGTCTCCCAAGGTGGCCACGCTGATGTCGCAGACGGGGATGCGCTCGTCGACCGTGCAGCCCTTGGGGCCCGAGCAGATGCGGGTGACCTCGAACTTGTCGGCGTGGAAGCCAGGACACTCGAGCACCGCCTTGCCGTCGTCGCTGCACGCGCCCAGGTTGTCGAGCCCTACGCCCGCCCCCTCGCGGCACGGATCGCCGACCCGCGCGACGGTGCGATCGCAGGAGTCTGGAAAGGCGTCGAGGCCCGCGGGATTGCAGCCCTTGGGGCCGCGGCAGAGCATGCCCGGCGCGAGCTTACCTTCCCTGCACACGAGCTTGTGCGTGCGGTCTTCGGCGCAGACGGCGTTGCCCGGAGAGGACGGCTCGCTGCACGGATCGCCGACTCGCCCCAAACCCTCGTCGCACGAGGCCCCGCGCGCCCCCGCGGCCTTGCAGCCCAAGAGACCGCGGCAAGGTTGGGCGGTCAGCCGCAGATCCACACAGCGCGCAGCGGTGCTCTCGTCGATGCAGCCTACGAGCTGCTGATGCTCGGCGAGCAGGCATTTGTCACCCACCGCGAGGCCGTCGTCCTTGCAACCGGACAGCGACGCGAGCAAGAGGCTGACGAGGACGGTCCGACGATGGGTAGGGGCCATGGGCCCATGCTACCTTGGCGGGGTTGCCCAGATCGACGAAAACCCCTGCGTCCCGGCGCTTTTTTAGCCCTCGCGCGCGCCGTAGACGCGGCGCTGCGGGACGAGGGTCAGGCGGACCTCCACGAGCGAGATGGACGTCTGGACGACCTCATCGGGGATCTCCCAACCCGCCGCGCCCATGTCCAGCTCGGCGCCACCCGCGAGGGCCCGAAGCTGGGCCGCAAAGCGCGTCGTCAGCTCCGCACGGAACGCTCCGGCGTCGCGTACACGCGGCAGAGGTGAACGAAACCCGAGGCGCGCTGGCCCCTTGCGTTTGGCCCAATCGGCAGCGATCCCGCGCAACATCTCCGTGATCCGCGCGGCGAGCTCGGCGCGTCCCCAGAAATCCAGGGCCTCGGCGAGGGGCACATGGAGGAGGCCGTCAAGGACAGCATCCGCCGTCGCAGCCTTCCCTGCCTTGTCCGAGGAAGGACGGCCGAAATCAAGCCTACGCGCGACAAGCTCGGCGTTCGGGTGCACAGTAACGGCCGCCGCCTGCAGGGCCCCAGCGGCGCTTCGCAGTTGAGCCACCGCCTGCGTCGCCGTGGTCTCGTCCAGGTGTGCGGTCACGGCCGCAATCAAGACGTCAGGCCGCACGACGATCCCCTGCGGGGAGTCCACGTCGGGCGCGATGATGCTTGTCTGCATCGATTCACTATGCCGAAGCGGTGAACGCGCGGCAAGGGGCAGGCGCCAAGCGCCCTGCTTCGGAGTCGCCGGCGTCTACCTTCATGGCAAGGTTCCGCCCGTCTAGCCGCTCCCGCACATAGGCACGCTCCGGAAGACCTTCCAACCTTCGGCCCCGAGCTGCCGTCAGCGCGGGACCTTCGATGTCTTGCGTGCGGGCGTGCGCTTTGCCGGCGAGGCCTTCGCCTTGCCGTCCATCACCTCGGCAAGGCTCGGCGCCGTGAGCACCCGCAGCGACCAACGCGCGAGCGCAGGCTCCTTCGCATCCAGAATCCGCGCCTTGACGTCCGCCGGGACGGCTCCGAAACGCGCCTTGAGCTGGGCCAGCAACATTTTCGCCCGACCTTCTTCACGCCCCCTGACCTTGAACACATCGAGCACGTCCACGACCATCGCCTTTTCCTCCGGGCTCACCGAGTCTTCCAACAGCTTTACCATCTCGAACGGGTCCAGCGCGGGTTGCGTCACCCGAAGATAGCGCACCATCGCAAGCAATGCATCCATTGCGTTCGGGGCCGCCAACATCGCATCGAGCGCGCCTTGTATAGTGCCTAGCTCACGACGAAAACGCTCCGTATCGCCCGCCACGGAGAGACACCACAACACGACCTCGCCCATGGCGGTGAGCGCTTGATCGGCCAGACCGCTGGCTTGCCCCGGGCTCAAGTCCACAAGGCGCATGCGAAAGTGCGGGATGAACGGGCGCAGAGCCGTGCGCGCCGGCTCCGGCGCGGCCACCAGCTCCTCGAACGCCGTCGCTGCCGTCCAGCCGCGAGCACCACCGTTGTGAACAACGATCAGCACGATGGGCGGCAATTGACTGCGCTGCGGCGTCTCACGAACCATGTGCTCCCAGGCGCGCATCAGGTACACGCCACCTCGGAAAATCATGAGCGGATCAACTGACCGCTGGTGCTCGATGAGGGTGTACAGGAAGGCCTTGCCATCAGCGATGCGTGCCGAGAAAAGGAGATCCGTATGTCTCCGACGCAGGGCGGGATCGACGAAGGTGCCTTGTTCGAGGGACACGCTGTCCCACGCGATGGCAGCGATCACGTCCTGGGGAAGCACCGCGCGCAGGAGCCCAACCGCATGCTCGCGCTGGGCGAACGCGAACTTGAACAAGCCGTCGTGGGGCTGAACGGGCTCGGTATTGGAGACAGACTTGGGCATGGTCGTTACTGGCGCGGGGACTGGCAGAGGAGCGTTGGGCGCAGCTCGACCACCGGACCGCTAGCAGGGCGGCGCGACAGAAGGACGATGACGAGCTACAAGTGGGTTATCGACGCTCCCCGCGACCAGTTGCCTGAAATTGTTTGTTGAAGGGTCGATTTTCGCAGCGCCCGGAGGGCCGCCGAAAAGACCCTCGAACGAGGCCAGGGCGTTTCATTGACCGAGACAAGTCAGACGAGCAGCTCGGACAACGGGTCGATCGCCGCCGAACCTAGCTCATACCAGCTCGGTCATGGATCCGCCCGCAACGGGCGTACGACGCAGACGGAGCGTGGCGGAGCCCGACCCCTGCCGACGGCACGGTACTTGTTGGGGCGATCGGCAGCAGGAAGCGCGGGCTCGACGTGCGAGGGCGCGCACCCCCGCGCCTCCCTCATGGAGACTCGAATGAAGAAGCACTTGGTCTGGATTCTCTTGATGCTCGCCGCGTGTACCGGCGACCCGAGCGCGGGTGAGACGGGACCGCAAGGCCCCACTGGCAACGACGGCAAGACCGGCGAGCGTGGACCGGTCGGACTCATGGGCCCTCCTGGGAAGCCTGGGGCGGCCGGCCTGGATGGTAACGATGGGAAGCCCGGCCTCCAGGGCCTCAAGGGCGATCCGGGTGAACCTGGCCCTCCGGGCGAAAAAGGAGACAAAGGAGACAAAGGAGACAAGGGCGACACAGGCGATCCGGGCCTCCCGGGCGTGTCACCGTTCTCCGAGATTGGAAACGACGCGGTCTACATGGCAGGCAACGTCGGGATCGGTACCGCGAGCCCCGGCGCTCGTGTGGATGTCGTAGGCGCCGACGCCATTCCGATCGATCCAGCAGAGACCTTGACCAGCTCCGGTCAGACCGTGACAGGAAGCAACACTCTGTTCAAGAGCGAGCTCGAAATTGGGGACGAGATCATCGTGGGCAACCAAGGGCAGGTGGTCGCCGCCATCAAGTCCGACACCTCGCTCACGACCGTGCTTCCGTTCTCGCCCCAAGCAAACAGCAGCGGCTTTCAGGTGAGAAGGCCCCTCGCTCGGCTGTCTTCCTCCGATGGCACCACGGTGCTCATGGCGAACAGTCAAGGCAGCGTCGGTATCGGCGTCTCCGCTCCGACGACGACCCTCGATGTGGCCGGAGCCATCAGCGCCTCGGGACAACTGAACACCTTGGGAGGCCTCGTGCGGCGTGATTTCGTCGCGTTCAAGACCACCGCGAACAATGGGACGCCAATTCACATCAAGACCAACATTCCTGTCCACGCGAACACCATGTATCGTGTCCTCGTCGAAGGGTACAACTACGGCGCAGGTCGCGCCATCAACTCCGACGTCGTCGGGTACACCTACTCGGGGACGTCCTGTGTATTGAGTGCCGCCACAAATGACTACGCAAGCGGCGCGACGATCTCCCAATACTGCAGCTCCGACGGCTTTGTCGTCATTCAGCTCAGCGCGAGCTCGTTCTACTTCGCCGGCTTCGCGGCGTCGGCGTGGCTTACGAACCCGAACGGAAAGGCCTTCGACATCAGCGCGACGGTCGTCCAGCAGTCCGCCAGCCTGTAGCGCCTGCAAGGGTTGGCGCGTTCCCGATGGACCTTCCACCCCGCTCGCGAACGAGCGTCACGAGGGCGCGCGACGGGGCACCGCGCTTCGTGCTCGCCGTGCCCGGGGTCGTCTACCTTCATGGCAAGGTTGCCACCACGCCCTCGCCGTCCACCTCGCTCCAGCGCGTGAAGTACACCTTCCCTGCGTCGGCGGCGATGGAGTTGAGCCCGGGTAGATCGGTCACCACGGCTTCGGGGCGGCCGCCGCCGTCTTTCGCTACGCTCCATACGCTGCCGGCCTCTCCGAACATGCCTGGCGTCTTCAAGGAAAGGCTGACGACGCGGGTCTGGTCCAGCGCTAGGGCCGCCAGACCCTGGGGCTCGAAGGCCACCACGTTGCTGTCTTTTCCGTCCTTTTTTGCGCGCAAAATGGCGTCGTCTTGCTTCGAAATCCAATACAGGTGACTTCCGTCCACGGCCAGGCTGCAGGCGAGGGTCGTCTCGCTCGCCACGATTTGCGTCGCCTTCCCTCCAGACAGCGGTGCCCTCCAGACTCCCCAATCTTCGGCTCGATCGACCCAAAACGCGTGGCTGTCGTCGAGCGCCAGGCCACACGGCGACACGGCTTCCGCCACTTGCGCAGGCTTTCCGCCCTTCGCGGGCAGACTCCACAACACGGCTAGCGGTCCCGGCGGCGCGGGAGGCGCGCTGGGCATGGCGGTCGTAAACCAGTACACCTTACCCCTTCGCGCCTGAAGCGCGACTGGGTAAGACAGACCCTCGACGAGCACTTCGACGGCCCCTCCTGCCTTACCGACCCGGGACAGGGTGCCGTCTTGAAATCCCGCGGCCTTCGTGCCCGTGGTCAGCCAATACACGTGCTTTTCGTCCACGGCGATGGTCGGCGCGTGGCGAGGGAGCCGCAGCTTTTGATCCGCGGCCAAGACCTTGACGTCGCCCCCTTCACGGGACGCCGTCATCACCTGACCCCCGGCCGCGTTCAGCCAATACACGGCCTTGCCATCCACCACCAGGGCCTCCGGGTCTTCCTGTCCGGTCACCCAATCGCCTGCCCGCTTCTCGGACACATGCGGCGCCGCGGCCGCCTGTTCTGCGGTTTGCTGCTCCAGCTCTTCCTGCTTTTTTGCGTCGGCACTCAGGTCGGCCACCTCGGCGCGGAGCTCACCCTCCTGCACCCGGGCCTCGTGGCTCGCGGCGATCGTGTTGTAACGCAGGCAAGCCCGCCCACCATAAAAGGCAAAAACCAGCACGATGGGCCCAAGGACCTTCGCCCCCCGCTTGTACACCGAATAGTCTCGATGCGGCATGCTCTCCCCCATACCTCGCTCGGCGAGCGCTTTCACTCACAAATCGCTAGCAAAGGCGCGCGTGCTCCCAGGTTCTTGGCAGCGGCGGGTCACACTTGGCTCGCGCCACGCGACGGATGCTCCATGCGACGCCTCCTCCTCCTGACCGCTGCCTTCTTCGGCTCGTTGTTTTCCACCCCAGCCGCTGCCGCCCCGCTCGACGCCGCGGCGGCCGACGTCCAGAACGGACGACCTCTCGTTGTGTCGGTGGTGGTTCCGCTGTGCAGCAACGCGCAAATCAACTGCGGGGGGAGCCTCGCCGGAAAGCCTACCGACCTTCAGCACAACACCTATTGGGGGGCCATCTTCGGAGCGCGCCGCTTCTTCGATCGCAAGGGCAGCGGCTACGAACGCGTGGAGGTGACCCAGAGCGACGAGCTCCTGGAACGGGTCGTCTACCGTAGGAAGGTCCCTGGGGCGCCCTGGGGAGCCTTGGGCGAGGTCGAACAGCTCGTGGTGTTGGAGGCGGTCGACGGGGGCAAGATCGACGACGCCGTGGATCGCTTCTGGAATCTTGCCACGCGCGGCGGCGTGCTCCGCTTCGAGGACGGCGGCCGTGCCCGCCAGGAGACCATCCACGTCGTCGGCTACGCGGGGCACGACCGGCTGATGGATGGGAAGAAGCTACCCCCGCCGCCGGACGCCCCTACCCCCATCCCTTCCTTCGTGCTCGCCTGCTACTCCGACGCCTATTTCGGGGACGCGCTGCGCGCGGCGGGCTCGACGCCGATGGTCACCACGAAGGCCCTGATGGCACCGGAGGGCTATGTCATCGACGCAGCGGTCCAAGCCCTGGGCGCCCACGGCGACCCGGATGCGGTGCGCGCGAAGGTCGTGTCTGCCTACGCGAAATGGCAGCGTATGCCGCTCGGCACCGCCTCGTGGATTTTCGCGAGGTAAGATCGGACCGGTGGCCGCGCGCAAGACGCGCGCGTCGTAAAGGCCGAGACAGGGCGCGGTCGAGCCTTGCTTCGCTCAGCGGGCGCGCCGCTTCTTCTTGGGGGGCTCGGTCGCTCGCGCGTGGGCCTCGCGCAGCACCTCGACGAGCTCTGTCTCGGACACGCCGGCGAGCTTGACGGTGGTGTAGCCCATGCGACCCCAGCCGCCGGGCACGGGCGAGAAGGCCTGAGGCATGGCTCCGCACACGGTGTCCTGCAGGTCGGCGTCGAGCAAGAGGTTCGCGCTCTGACCGTCGGCCGCGACGGTGGCGAAGATGCGTCGCTTGGTGCGGTAGGCCGTGCGCTCCATGTGCGGGACCGCGTAGGTGCCCTCGAACGCCAGGGCGAGCTGCTCGAAGCGTCGGGCACTGACCATGGTAGGAGGGCGGCGCAGGCCGCCCCGCCTCAGTTGGAGTAGCCGACGCCGAGCATGGCGTAGGGCAGGAGCTTGTCCTCACCGTCCACGGCCCGGCCGTTCAGGGCCGCCGCAACGGTCGCCGTGGCGTACAGGCCGGACTCTCCCATGGGCACATCGGCGCGCACGGCGAGGGTGACGTCTTGCAGGTCAAACTCGATGTCTTTGTACTTGGATACGCCGAGGTTGAGGGAGGGCGCGATCTCCGCGCTGCCGGCCTCGATGGTGTAGCTCGCACCGACCTGACTGTAGAGGCCCTTCAGGCGAATGGGGTCCACATGGACACCGAGGTAAGGCTCGAAGCCCGACCCGGTATCGAAGGTGCCCACGGCGGAGAACTCGTGTTGACCGTCCACAGGGTCGTAGGCCGGCACGAGGTAGACGATGTACCCGAGCTTCAGCTCGAAGGAGTCGACGATGGGCACCGCGTAGGACGCGTACAGATCGACCTCCCGATTCGCGGAGTTGTCGTCTTCGTTGATCGACTGGTTCAACCAACCGCCCACGGTAATGGATCCGGGCCCCACGCCGTTGAACCCGAGCTCGGCGTAGGGCTGTAGGACGGGCTTGAACTTGGTGGAGGAGAGCTGCGTTCCACGCCAGATGTAGGAAGTGGCGGCGGCCAGCTCGATGGCGAAGGTGACCGCGGGCTCTTCTTCCTCTTCTTCGGCGGCGTCTCCGGCTTGCTCGTCGGACGCGGCGGCGTCGCCCGGGGGGGACGCCGAGGGAGCGGGGTCGGCGGTGGCCGCTGGAGCAGCGGGCGCAGGGGTCGGCGCGGGAGCCGGAGGCGCCTCCGCGTCGGACTTGAGCGAGATGTCGCCTTGGGCCATCGCCGGCATCGAGAGCCCAAACCCCAGGACGAATGCGACCATGCCAAACGAGCTCTTCATGGAAGACCTTTCCGGGCGGGAGCCTGCGCGCCCAGTTGAGCGCCGCACCTTACCATGTGGCCCCATCGGATCTCAAAAAACCCGCCAGCCGTGGCGATCGAGCCTCTTCGTCGGTGCATGGTCGGATGGAGCGGCCATTCGCGTTGCGATGGCGGAAGGCTAGTGCGAGCATGGTTGGATGCCTAGACTCGCCGGCACACCGCGATTCCAGATCGTCTCCCTCCTGACCTTTTCTACGATCGTTGCGCTCGGCTGCGGCGAGACCGAGGTGATACCGGCAGGCTCGGGCGGGGCGGGCGGCGCGGGGTCGGCGGCGACGACCAGCCATGCCACGACGAGCGACGCCACCACGTCGAGCCCATCGTCGACCTCGACGACCACATCCACGGGCTCGGGACACCAGGACGACCTGAGCGAGTGTCAAGACGATCTGGACTGCCCGTCCGGGACCTGCGTCGATGTGAACAACGGCTACAAGCTTTGCCAGGACCCTGTGGTGGAGGCGACCGAGTGCTCCGATCCGGAGGACGAGTGCTGCACGACGGCGGACTGCGAACCGGGCGCCAAATGTGTGGCGGGTCCCCCCACCGCGTATTGCGGCGGCGCCCAACCTTCCACCGCGAACGTGTGCGCGAAGGATGAGTGCTTGACCCACGCCGACTGCGCCGACGCCCTTTGTGTCCCCGCCGGGACCGTCGGCAACAAGATCAATATCTGCCTGCCCGCCGGCTGCTTCGGAGTCATTTGCGGACAGGAGCACGTGGCCTCCTGCGCGCTGCTCAGCGATCCCTGCTGCAGCGCCGTGCCCGTTGGCTTCTACTGCGCGTACGAGTGCGCATCCAACGCCGACTGTCCAGATGGCTATTGCGAGCTCGACCCGGCGGTGGGCTACGGCGTCTGCAAGTCGGGCCCCGCTCCCTGCCCTCCCTGACCTCCTGACCGCGGGTTGGACGCCGGTCCGTGACGAACGGAAGGTCGCTCGAAGGATCGCGCGGGGGCACAAAAAGAGCACGGCCGGAGCCTCTTTCGAGGTCCGGCCGCTCTCCAGGTTGGCAAGGTCAGACGTTGCGGCGGCGGCGACGCGCCACGACCAGGCCGAGGGCAGCCAGGGCCGCGAGCGCGACCGAGGAGCTCTCGTTGTCCGCGCCCGCCGCGCGGCAGCCGCAGCTATCGTCCTCGGTCTTCGTGGGGGTCGTGTCCGGCGGAACCGTGTCGACGGGGACGCAGATGCCGGCCGCCTCGGTCGTGGAATCGCAGGTGCTACCTTCGGGACAACCGTTGCCGGTCCCGCGACAACCTTCCGCACAAACCGCGTTCTCGCAGATCTTGCCGCTCGTCGCGCCACCGCAATCGGCGTCCGTCAAGCACTCCGGCGGAGGCACGTCGTCGGCCGCCGCGTTCGGATCGGTCTCGCTCGCCTCGACGACGCCATTCTTGTTCGCGTCCTCGGCGCCGTCGGGCTTGGAGCCGCCGTCGGTGTCCGGATCCAGGGGGCAGGTGCGCGTGGCGCCGTTGTCCCCGTCGGGAATGCACAGACCCGCGTCCATCTTGGTCGCCGGATCCGAACAACCTTGGCCAAGCTCCAGTCCGTCCGGCAGGCCGTCGTCGTCGCTGTCCGGATCGAGCAGGCTGTTCTGCTCGTCGCTGTCGACATTCTGGCTAGGATTGGCCTCCATACCGTCGAGCGCGCCGTCGTCGTCGGTGTCCTTGTCGCTCGACACGGAGCCCAAGGTGAGCTCCAAGAGGTCCGAAAGGCCGTCGCCGTCCGAGTCGGCGATCGAGGCGTCATCCGAAGGATCGTTGGGGTCGCCGTCGTTTTGTCCCACGACGCCGTTCAGGTTCGAGTCCTCCGAGCCGTCGCTCTTGCCACCACCGTCCGAGTCCCAGAGGAGGCTCGATGTGGTCGTGCCGGGATCGCCGTCGAACTTGCAGGCCTTCTTCGCGCTGTCGGTGGCCGGATCGTCGCAAGTGTTGCCCACCTCGGTGCCGTCGAAGAGCGCGTCGTTGTCGCTATCCGCGTCACGCACGTTCACCAGACCGTCACGGTCGGTGTCGTCGGACGGGTTGGCCTCGTCACCGTCGAGCACGCCGTCGTCGTCCGAGTCTTTGTCAGCAGGGTTGGCGCGAAGGAAGGTCTCCAACGCGTCGGAGAGGCCGTCGCCGTCGCCGTCCGCCACGCTGCCGTCGTCGCCCATCGCCTTCGGGTCGCCCTCACCCGCGTCGACCGCGCCGTTCAGGTTGCTGTCCTCGGAACCGTCCCTGACGCCACCGCCGTCCGAATCGGCGGAGAGGGGATCCGTCGTCGTGGAAGGATCGGCGTCGGGCACGCAGTGCATGAAGTGCACGGTGGTGTCCGGGTGCGAGCAGTCTTTCCCCATCTCGGTGCCGTCGCGCAGACCGTCGTTGTCGCTGTCGGGATCGAGGGCGTTGATGAGGCCGTCATTGTCGACGTCCAGGTTGTAGCCGGCCTCCT
>CAYLJT010000163.1:0-12226 GCA_964383995.1 uncultured Polyangiaceae bacterium | reverse complement strand
GCGTTCGTGCGCTCGCGTCGCGGCACCGCCGAGGTGTTCTTGATGGCGCCCGACGGCTCGCACCCCACGCCCCTGCGCACGGGGGCGGATCTTGCCGCGGGCCGAACGGAGCGCGACCTGACCTGGTCTCCCGACGGTCAACGCGTAGCGTTCGCGGAGCAGGTGGGCGGTCAGGCGCACATTCGCGTGGTCGACGTGGCCACAGGGGCCGTGGTCGCGCGCAGCGAAGGGGACCCGATCGACGAGCAACCGGCCTTCTCCCCTGACGGCAAACACCTCGTTTTCTCGTCGAATCGCGACGGCGACACGGAGCTCTACCGGATGGCGAGCGACGGCTCGTGCCCCGTTCGCCTGACCCATCACAAGGGCGCCGACTGGCTCGCGCGCTGGCTACCGCCGCCGGGCTGACCCCGAATCAAGACGTCGCGCTCTCCTGACAGGATGCTGTCAGGAGGGGGTCCTTAGGGTGCTCTCCACGTCGCGCGCTGATGCCGACGACGACCAACGAAAGAGAGCCTTTCCATGACTGCCCTTCCCAACAAGCTGTTTCCCATGTTCGTGACCGACAAGCTCGCCGAGACCAAGCGCTTTTATACCGAACAAGCGGGCTTCGAGGTGACGATTGACCTGGAACAATATCTCCAAGTGCGCTTTGGCAAGGACGAGGGCGCGCCCGAGCTTTGTTTCATGCGGCCCGGGCCCATGCCGGGGGGCACACTGCCACGCTTCGACGGTCAGGGCGTGCTGGTCAGTATCCCGACGAAGAGCGCCGATGAGCACTGCGCGGCGATGAAGGAGCGTGGGGCGACGATCGATATGGCGCCCGCCGACATGCCCTGGGGTTGGCGGAGCTTCCACGCCAAGGATCCGAACGGCGTGGTGCTCGACTTCTTCCACGTCTTGGACAAAGCCAAGCCGAGTGCGTAGAGCCGACCGTCTGTTTCGCTTGGTGGCCCTTTTGCGTCGCCGTCGCACCGTGACGGCGGCGACGCTGGCCGAGCGCCTGGAGGTCTCCGAGCGGACCATTTACCGCGATGTCGCCGATCTGATCGCGTCGGGCGTGCCGATTCGGGGCGAGGCGGGGGTGGGTTATCGCATCGATAGAGCCATCGATCTGCCGCCGTTGACGCTCACCATCGACGAGGTCGAGGCGGTGGCCCTGGGGGCGCGCATCGTGGAGCGCTTTGGCGACAACGAGCTGCGCCAAGCGGCGCGCGCGCTCATCGACAAGGTCTTTGCGGTGCTCCCCGCCACCGAACAGCACCGCTTGGATCGAACATCGTTGTTCGCCCTCGCCAACGCGCTGCCCGAGAAGGACGGCGTCCATCTGCGCGCGTTGCGGCACGCCGCCGCCTCGACCCGCAAAGTGCACCTCGTTTATCGCGACGAGCAGGGCGCCGACAGCGAGCGCACCGTGCTCCCGCTGGGCATGTATTTTTGGGGCCCTTCGTGGACCTTGGCCGCGTATTGCGAGCTGCGCCGGGGTTTTCGCAACTTTCGGCTCGATCGCGTGGCAAGCCTCGTCGTCCTCGACGAAACGTTCGAGCTGAAGCCGCCCATCACGCTCGAAGACTTCATCGCCGAAAAGCAGGCCGAAACCGGGATCCGGCCGCGTTGACCGGCTTGTCATGAACGCGGTTCCGAGTAATATCGCGCCCCTCGCACGGCCCGCCCGTGCGGGTGGATGCGCTCTTTTCAAGAAGACGTCTGGAGAGGTGGCCGAGTGGCTCAAGGCACGCGCTTGCTAAGCGCGCGATCGGGAAACTGATCCGCGGGTTCGAATCCCGCCCTCTCCGCAAAGTTCGATCAACGCGTTTTTGGCGGTTTTTCCAGCGAAAGTTCGGGGCTTCAGCTCGACATCTTGCGGCGCACGACGCGCGACTGGATGAGCTGGTAGAGCGATTTGATGGCGTCGAACGACCCGACGGCGCTCTCGTGGATGATCTCGCTCACGGTGCGCTCGCCGTTGATCGCCGCGAGCACGCGTTGCTCCACGCGGTTCAGCTTGTCGGGACCAAGAGCTTCGACCGCGGCCTGGTCGATGTTGAGGACTTGATCGAAATCGATGGTGCTCTCCATCAAGCGCCATTCGTCGACGCGGCGGAAACCTTCGAGCACGAGGCCCGAGACACTGAGCCCGAGGCGCGCCGCATCGGCTTCTTTCGAAGGCGTTTCTTTGGTGAACACGAAGCGCCCGAAGGGCCAGCGCAGCACGTCGTACACGAGCTCGCTCGACTGCTTCGAGAGCGCGTCGTGCAGCCCTTCGCGGGTGATTTTTTCGCGCGCGATGAGCGCCTCGCCGAGCACGAAGTCCTCCGCGTCGAGATCGGCTTCCAGCTCTTCTTTGGTGGCGACGCCTTGCTCCAAGAAGTAGCGCGCGAGGCGAAATTCACGGGATGCGCCGCGCGCTTCGACCAGATCGAGCAGGCCCTGACGCAGCGTGATGGTGAGAGTGACCTTGTGGTTGTTGATGCGCAGAAGGCCGGATTGGCGCTGCATTTGGAGCACCTGCAAGATCTCCGCGAGGGGCACCGCCGCGATGTCGCCCGACATGACCTCTTTGGAGGGCGCCTCGGGCGCCAGCTCGCGCATCGTCGCGCCCGCGTTCTTGATCACGTCGGCGCTCAATTTCTCGGCGATCGTGCGCGCCAAGGCGTCGGCGTCGGCGCGCTCTTCGGGGGGCAACGCGAGGATCGACTCGGTGATCGAGCGCGCCAAATCTTGCGCGAGCGCGGCCGCCGCGTGCTCGGCGAGACGGCGCCCCATCACGCTCGGCCGAATGCTCTCGGCGATGGTGTCCTCGTCGGGCATCGCGCGGCCCTCGGGCACCGCGCGCGCGCGACCCTGCGCGGTCTTCGTGAGCGCGCCCTCGACCACCGCCACCAGCGCGCGCGCATCGAAGGGCTTGGTGATGGCGTCGACGGCGCCCGTTTGCTGCACGAATTGCCCGCGAATCTTGTCGCCCTTCGCGCTCATCAGCACGACGGGCAACGTGCGGTGCGCGGCGTTCGAGCGCAGCTCGCGGCAAAATTGATAGCCGTTCATGCGCGGCATCACGAAGTCGAGCAGCACGAGATCGAACTTGTTCCGGCGGATGAGGTCCATCCCCGTGAGCCCGTCACGCGCGATGACGGGGTCGTAGCCATTGCGCGAGAGAATGGCGCTTACGACTTTGAGGATGGTCGGGCTGTCGTCGACGACGAGCACGCGGGCCGAACCAACCATGGTTTTAGAACCTACCTATTTTTTCCGCGTGGCAGAAGCGCGGAGCGTCGTTTGCTGTCACGTCGCCTTCGGCTCGTACGTGGATCGCACGCAAAGCTCGGCGAGCTGCGTCGCGTCGACCGCCACGGGAGCGCCCGTCAGGGGGTCGGTGCCCTGGTTGGTCTTGGGGAACGGGATGACGTCGCGCAGCGTGGGGGCGCCGGTCATCAACATCGCAAGCCGATCCATGCCGAGCGCGATGCCGCCATGGGGAGGCGCGCCGGAGCGCAGCGCATCGAGCAAAAATCCAAATTTTGCCTTCGCGTCCTGGTCGTCGATGCCCAGCGTGTGAAACACCTTCGACTGCACGTCCGGGTCGTGAAGGCGAATGGAGCCGCCGCCGATCTCGAAGCCGTTCAATACGAGATCGTAGCGGTAACAGAGCACTTTCGCGGGGTCCGACTCGATGATGTCGAGGTGCTCGTCGATGGGCCGCGTGAACGCGTGGTGCGCCGCTGCCCACGTGCCCTTCTCTTCGTCGTGCTCGAAGAGCGGAGGGTTCACGACCCACAAGAACTTCCACTTCCCACCGTGGCCAAACTCGGGAATCAGGCCGATTTTCTTGGCGACGTCGATGCGCAGCTTGGCCATCACCGTCTCGACGATGTCGGTCTTGCCAAACTGAAAACACAAAATATCGCCGGGCCTTGCACCGCAAGCGGCGTTGACGCGGGCGCGCATCTCGGGCGTGACGCTCTTCGCGAGGGGCGATTGCGTCCACGCGCCGTCCTCACCGACCTTCGCGCGGGCGAGGCCTTTGAAGCCCTTCACGTCGCGCAAACCGCGCTCCAGCTCTTCGGCTTGGGGGCGCGAGATGTTGGCGCTGGCGGGGATGACGAGCGCCTTGACGAGCTCGGGGCGCACGTCGGTGCGATAGGCGCCGGAGCGATATTTGTCGGCAATTTCCTTCCAGAACGGCACGCCGCCGCCTTCCAGCTCGACGACGAGCGACGTGAGATCGATGTGCTCGAGCTCGAAGCGGAGGTCGGGCTTGTCGTTGCCGAAGCGCGCCATCGATTCGGCGAACGGCAACTGCGGGAAGCGGCCGCTCGGGAAAAACTCGTGCAAATCGACGCCCATCACCTCGCGCCAGGCCGCGAACACCAGGCCCTCGATCAGCCGAAACACGTCGTCTTGGCCCACGAACGACATCTCGATGTCGATCTGCGTAAACTCGGGCTGCCTGTCGATGCGCAGATCTTCGTCGCGAAAGCACTTCACGATTTGGAAGTAGCGATCGAAGCCCGACACCATGAAAAGCTGCTTGTAGAGCTGGGGGCTCTCGGCGAGCGCGTAGAACTTCCCGGGCGAGAGCCGCGAAGGCACAAGGAAGTTACGCGCGCCGCCCGGCGTGTATTTCACGAGGAACGGCGTTTCGAGCTCCAAACAGCCGTTGTCGGCGAGATAGTTGCGGGTCACACGGTTGAGCGCGTGACGCATGCGCAACGTGCGTTGCAAAGGTGAGCGACGCAGATCGAGGAAGCGGTTGGCGAGGCGAATATCCTCGTCGGTCTTGATCTCGTCTTCGAGGGCGAAGGGCGGATTTTCGGCGCGGTTGAAGACCGTCGCCTCGACCACGCGCACCTCGACCTCGCCAGTGCCAAGCTTGGGATTGATGTTGGTCTCGCCGCGATGAACCACCACGCCGCGAACACCGATGACCCACTCGCGCCGCACGTTCTCCGCCAAATTGTGGGCCGCCGCGATGCCCTCGTCGGTGCAGAAGGGCTCTTCCTTGTCGGCCAGGTCGGGCACGCGGACCACCTCTTTGCCCGTGTACGAGACGTCGAAGACGACCTGCGCGAGGCCCTCCCGATCACGCAAGTCGATGAACACGCACCCGCCGAAGTCGCGGCGGTGGGCCACCCAGCCAAAGAGAATGACCTCTTTGCCGATGTCGCTCGCGCGAAGCTCGCCGCAATAATGGGTGCGTTTTAGCTCATCAATGAACCGGGCCACGGAGACCTCCGAGAAAAGGGGCGCGCACCATATCACCGCACGCCCGCGATGAAAGAACCGCTCCGATGCTCCCCGGGCCAGGGCTCGACGGAGGCGCCGTAGAGCCCGAAAAGTTGCTCGTTTTCGCGGCTGTCTGGCACGAGCGGAGCGTGCCCCAGCCGTCCGTTCCCCAAGCGTCGCGCCCCCGATCGTTCGAGACTGCGCTGGGCGTGGCGGTCGTGCTCGCGACCTTTGGATTGGCCGTTTCGCGGGCCGCAAGCTCGGGCCAATGGCGCGACGACTTAGCCTCCGTGCGCGACCTCGGCTTCGTGACCGTCGGCCTCGGCGGGGCGCTCTCGACCCTGGTTGCGCAGGTTCTGGGGCTCTTGCCACTGGGTCCCAAGGTGTTTCGCGCGGCCCTCGGCTCGGCCCTGGCCCTGGCGGCCGCAAGTTGGTTTTTGTATTCTATCTCACGTCGCTTGTTGAGCCTGATGGCGCCGACCGCGCGCTACCTGGGCCCGGCGTTGGCCGCGCTTTCGGCGTTGACCGCGGGCCTTTCGCCAACGTTTCAGCGGGAAGCGACGGTAGGCGGCGGGGCGATGGTCGCGGTCGCGCTGTCCCTTGCCATCCTCGCCCTGGTGCTGCGCACGGCCAGTCCCGAAACCGGCGAGGCCGAGCTCGGCGGAGCGCGCTTCGCAGGCGTCGTGGGCGCGCTGCTCGGGGCCACGCTCGCCGAGAGCCTGCCGGCGGGCCTGACGGTGATGGCGTCGCTGACCGTGCTGGTAGGCGTGCCCAAGCTCGTCGTGCGCGCACGGACCAACCTGCGCGCGACACACCGGCAAATCGCGGTGGGTGTGGTCTCCGGGCTGTTGGTTCTGGCGGCGCTGCTGCTGCCGCAGGTGCTCCGACCCCTGGCGCCCCGCGCGTGGGTCGACGTGGGCCGCGCGCTGTCCGCGTCGAGCCTGGGCGCCATCGACGTGGCCGCCGAGCGCACCACGGCGCTGGCCGCGTGGACACGCGAAATCGGCGTGGTTTCGCTGGCGGTAGCGGTGTTCGGCGGCGTGGTGGCGGGGATCCGCATGCGCCTTCGCGCGGTGGTGGCCGCGCTGTTCGCGATCGTCGCCGCCGATGTGTTGGTGCCTGCGTCGGTCACAGGCTTGCTCATCGCAGACGCTCGCACACCGCTCCGCGCGTTGGCGCTGGCAGCCCTCGCGGTGACCTCGGCGCTCGGCGTCGCGCGCGCGGTCGAAGCGTGTTTGGGCTTCGCCGGGCGCATCCCGATGGCGCGCCCCGCGGCCGTTTTGCTGGTGCTTTTCCACGTGACGCTGGTTGCGGTCGCCTCCGAAGAGGCAGACTTCGTGGCCGATCGCAGCGAACAAATGGGCGCCGAAGAGTGGACCGACGAGGCCCTCGCCACCCTCGAACCGCGCGCCGCGGTGCTGGTGTCGTCGCCGGCCGTGGCGTGGCGCCTTTGGGCGGCCCGCGTGACCCGCGGCGAGCGTCCGGACGTGGTGATCGTCCCCGCTCCGCTGCTCGACCGCGGACGCGTCGCCTCGACCTTGCTGGCGACGGAGCCCGTGCTCGACCTCTTGCTGCGCGACTACGCGCTGTCGGCGGCGCCCTCGGAGCTAGCCCTCTCCAAGCTCGCCGACACGCGACCGCTGCACGTGGAGCTCGAAGGCGAGTGGCCCAAGGCGCTCGTGAAACACCTGGTGGTCGACGGCATGTGGATGGAGCTCTCGCCACAACCGCTCGGCCCCTCCGATCGGAAGCTAGCGACGGCGGCCACCCTGACCCCCTTGCGGCGCGTGATCATGGCGGTGCGTCGCACGCAGGTGCCCGACGCGTCGACCGCGGCCGTACTGACCAAGACGCTCGAAGCGCAGGTGCGTGTGCTCGAGATGTTGGGCGAAAAGGACGAGGCCGAGGTGTTGGAGGACGGCATTGCCGCCCTCACCTTGGGGGACACCGCGCGGGTCGTCGGACCGGATTTCGCGCAAACGGCGCCCGCCATCCGCTCGGTCGCGGCGGCGCCCTGAGGGCAAAAAAAGCTCGTCTCGAAGATCGAGACGAGCTTTTTCGGGTGAGGCGGCCCTGCGTTCAGGGCCGTCCGTCGATCATTGCGGGTAGCCCGCGAAGATCCAGTTCATCATGTTGGCCCGCTCTTCAAGGGAAGGCTGCTCGCAGATGAGGTCGATGTCGCTCACCCACCAGCAGTGCAGACCGTTGACCCCGCCGCCGGCCGGCGGAAAGCGCTGCGCGTTCGGGAATTTGCCGGGGAACATGGCTTCGCACTCGGCCGGAAGCTCGGCCGAGATGCCGCACCAGAGCAGGTCGCCGTCTTCAACCACGCGGTCGTAGTCGAGCTCTTCGAACCACGTGGGGCTCGCCTTGACGTTGGACCAGAAGCCCCAGTTGTCAGGGTCGCGGTATTGCGCGGTCTCGATGCCGGTGTTCGGGCTCGTGTAGTGGTCGGTGTGGCAACCGACGCAATACTTCTCCATGAACTCGCCCGCGAAGTTGGTGAACGTGGGCTGCACGGGCTCGGCGCCGCACGCGGCGTCGGTGTAACAGCTCTTTTCGAGGCAGGCGATGAGCGCGCCCGCCTTGGTGTCCGCCTCGGGCGTGCTGGGGTCGTCGGCGCCGACGTTGATTTTGCAGTAGTTGGAGTTGTAGCCGGTGGAGCCGTTCTCGTCGTAGAGGCAGGTCGAATAGGCTTCGTAGGTCGCGAAGCACTCGTCATCGCACTCGCTGATTTCGGTGCAGCACGAGTCGTTCGCGCAGACCTCACACGCGTTGTTGGGGTCGCTCGGGTTGCACGTGGTTCCCCCACCCGTGCCCGAGGTGCTGCTTGTCGCTCCCCCTTCTCCCCCGCCGCTGCTCGATGTCGTCGCGTCCGATGAGGACGTCGTGTTGTTGGACCCGCTGGAGCCTTTGCCACCCTCGCCTTCCGATGTGCTGGTGCTGTTGATAACGCAGCCACCTGCGAGGGCCCCCGCCAAAAGCAGCGGAGCGGCCATCAAACCCATCATGCGGAACGTCGACGTCATGTTAAGCCCCTTTTCCGGTTGAGCTGACGGTATCGAAGGAGTGTCGGGTGCGGCAACGCAAACCGTCCTCGTGATACGAGCGACGGGCGAAAATCTTCGAATAATTTGCGCGAAGGGGCCTACTTTTTTTTGTCGTCGCGAAGGGGTGTACGTTCGCGCAGTCGCGCTGTCCCCCCTGCGGGCACGTTCAGTGTGGTCGACACTTTGGCGCCGCGAACGCTGAGCGCGTAGGTGTAATCTGCCGCGATATCGGCCGGGGGACCGGAGGCGAGCAGGGCCCCCGAGGCGTCGGGGGTGAGGGTCAAGGTGCGATCGAGCCCGGCGCGCTGGACGCGAATCGTGCCCTTCGCTTCGCTGGGCGCGATGGGTCTGCGAACGGCGTCGCTGACGTAGAGAAGAATGGCGCCGCTCGGCTGAACCACGATTTCCACGTGCACGTCGCCGACCATGGTGACGACCCCGCCCTTGCGCGGCGCGTGATCGCCGTGCGGGACCGCCGACAGGGGCGCGTTCGGGTCGATGGGGGGCCAGGCCGAGGCGGGAGGGACGGGCGGAGGCCGAACATAGGAGGCTGAAACCGCCGTGCCGGACAGGCGCGGGACGACCTCCACGGTGAGCAGGAGCGGAAGAAAGAACAACCCGGCGGCGCTCGCGGCGGCCACCGTCGTGATGGCGGTGGTGTGGAGCAGGCGCCAGGACGTGTGCCGGAAACGCTGCCAGAGACGCACGTTGGCGCGAAACACCAGGCCGTCGAGGGAGGTGCCGAGGCGCCCCCGGAAGAAGAGCAGGACAAAGCCCGAGATCGGGTACACGTGGACGACCTCGGCCCAGCCGAAGACCCCCACGAAATTGGCAAAAATGAGGGCCAACACCAGCGTCGTGATGCGGTTGAAGACCCCCACCAAAAGGAGCAGGCCGAACACCATTTCGCCAAGCGCGGTGGCGTAACACCAGGTCTCGCGGGTGAGCCCGGGGATGAGGGCTTGGGGGCCGATGAGCAGATCGGGATGTTGGTCGGCTACACCGATGAAGATCTCGGCGAGGTAGATCTTGTTGATCAACCCGAGCAAAAAGAAGCCGACGCCCAGGCTGAGCCGCATGCCGAGGAGCTGCCGGGTGTTGACCACCGGGCCCCGGCGCTCGCTGAACACGTAGAAGAAGGCGCTCGCGAGCACTGGAATCGCGTCGATGGCGACGATGTCCCAGCGCACGATGAGGTAGCCGTAGACCGCAAAGAAGACTCCCCCGAGGATCCTCGGGAAAACGCCCAAAAGGGCCCAAACGGCGAGACCGACCTCGACGTAGCGGAGAATGAGATCGAAGCCGTCCCCGCCGAGGGGGTAGCTCGGCATGACGAGCCAGCCCTCGTAGGCACCGAGGGCCAGCACGAAGGCGGGCACCCGCGAGAACACGAATGCCGCGACGCGAAGGGCAAAGTCGAAAATGGGCCCCGACACGTCGCCGTCGAGGGCGAGGCGAAAGAAGTAGCGGGCGATTCGTCGCAGGGGGCTGAGCGACGCACCGGCGGCGGAGGCGGTGCTTGGAACCAGGGTGTCGACGAGGGTCGGGACCGACAGGTACCAAACGAAGATCACGCCGAAGACGGTGAGCGTGGCCGCCAGGGCGAGGACGAGAACCTCGCCGGTCATCGACTGGAAGTAGCTTCTGTCGACCGGAAAACGGATGGCGTTGGGGACCCAGCGCTCGTGCGCCCAGGCGACCGCGGGGGCGAGCAGCACCGCGAGGACGGTCGGCCAGACCTTCGGAACGTCCTTTCGATCAGCCACGGAGGTGCGCTCCGTAGTGGGCGAGGATGTCGCGCTCGATTTCGCTGACGGTGGAACGGTCGAGCCCGAAGCGCGACAGGACGTCGAGGAGAAACGCGTGCTCGCGCCCGTCGAGCTGACCGTCGCGCCAGGCCATGGCGTACAGCAGGCGGTAGGCCGAGGCGAGCTGCCGGGCGGGGATGTGCTTCCGGAGAAGGCTGGCGTCGACCTCGACGTTGCGACGAAGCTCGACCGCAATGCGGGCGTCAGCGGCGGCCGGGTCGGTGAGACCCTCGGAGCTTCGCAAGAGGTCGTGGAGCATGGTCCGCTCACGGGGATCGATGACGCCGTCGGAGGCAGCCAGGCGGACCATGGCGTTGAGCAGCAAGTCGCTGTGGGTGGCGGCGCAGGCCTCGACGATCAGGGCGTCCATGTAGGTGGCGTCCGGCTGCAGCGGCCTGCCCTCGGGGACCTCGATGGGGACGGCCTCCAACAGGAGCACGCGGTCGAGCTGGTCCGCGTCGCGCACCTCGATGTCGAGGGACCACGACACGAGGAGGCGATGGGCGTCCTCGGAGAAGAGGTTCGACAAGGTGTCCCCCACGACGCCGGTCCGCAGGGCGATGGCGGGGATGCGCACGAAGGCGGCGTGGTCGAAGGGGCTGTTTTCGATGGGCGCGAGGTCGACGCTGTGGCGGTAGAGGGCGCGGGGTCGATGATCGAAGAGGGTGCAGGTGAGCACCGCGCGGACGGTGACGCGGCGACCCCAGCGAGGCTCGACATGGGCCGTGACGCGCAGGCCCGAGCCGGGCCGGGCCGTATGGGGGGTGACCTGGAAGGTGGAGCGACCGACGGTGAGGGCTGTTCGCAGCGCGCGCACGACGGCGCGCGAGAGCACGAAGAGGAGCGCCGAGAGAACCGCGACGAGGACGAGGGGGAGAACGAAAAGGGGCAAGGGGAACCAGGCGCAGCGTCGCCCGGACGGCGCCCGTTCGGCAAGGGATGCGTCGATGCTGGATGGACCGAAAAGGCGCGGTGGTGTGGTACACCGGAGGTCCGCGATGCGCGGAGGCGAAGGGGTTCGAACATGAAGGTGACGAAATCGGTTGGTTTGGGGTGCGTCGTGCTGCTGGCGGCCCTTCCGATGATGACGGCGTGCGACAAGCTCCTGGGGAACAGTGGCGGGGAGACCCAGGCCGTGGCTCCCGTCGAGGCAACACCGACGTCGACCGACGTGGTGCGCTACGCGGGGATGGAAACGGCGGTCTCGGGCACCTTCTCGGTTCGTCAGACCGCCACCGTGCGTCGGGCGGCCGACGCCAGCTCGGACGTGGTCGACACGTTGGCGCCCGGCACGGCGGTGTTGCTGCAGGCGCAATACGCGGGCAACACGTTCTCCCTCGTGCAGTGGACGGGCTCGGGGGGCACCCGCCAAGGATGGCTGGAGACCTCCAAGCTCGTGGCGAGCAGCCGCACGATCGTCTTGGACGCCGGAACGCGGGACTCGGGGTTGGGCTTCCAAGGGTTGGGCCCCAACGGGGGGACGCCCACGGCGACGCCTACGCCCGCTCCGACCCCAACGCCGACGCCGACGCCCACGACCACCGCTCCTCCAACGGCGACGCCCACCAGCACGGCCAAGCCGCCTCCGACCTCGACCTCCACCGGGGCGAAGCCGCCGCCCAAGCCGACGTCGACCCCCAAGGGCGGAACGAAGCCGCCGAAGCTCGGGGGCTAGTACCGTCGACGCACGGGGGAATTTCCAGGCGCATCGCTTCGGCAGAATCGGTGCGCCTGCTCTTTTTTGTGGTGGGGCAGCGGCGCCGTGTTTCACGTGAAACAGTCGTTCTGGGGCGAAATTCGGGGGTCGCGGGCCTTGGAGCGGGAGCGGTCCGCCGGAGCTCGGGTGGCTTCGCATGCACCCAGGCGAATCTTCGGCGACGACCGTTCGGCCCCCCGGCCGGTGTGCGGTCTAAAGGCGCTTCAGCAGGGCTCGACCGGCTGCGGCTGTTTCACGTGAAACAACCGGGCTCCGCGGAAAGACCACGACGTGTCGAGCCGTTCCCAGGCGTTTGAGCTCCGTCCCATTCGTGCCGGTCGAGGCGTCCGCCTCCTCTGGAGAGCCCAGCGCGACCACCACCTTCACCCCCAGACGCGCCTCCAGCGGACCCATGCGCGTTCCACCCGCGTTGTTGACGAGGATGTCGA
>CAYLJT010000162.1:0-12275 GCA_964383995.1 uncultured Polyangiaceae bacterium | reverse complement strand
GTCGAGGTCGTACAAATAGCGAATGGGCACGCCCGGAGGCAGCGAGCGCGTGTCGATGATCGCGTCCGGAGCCTTGAACAACCCGCGCGATGCGTCGAGCGAGCCCACGGGGAAATAGGTCTCGAACAGAGCCGCGCGCCCGAACAGGTTCGAGCGGCACTCGCCGGTGTCGATGTCGTAGTCGCCGTCTTCGAAGCGGTCTGCGCGCCGCCCGGTTTGTCCCGGCAAGGCTTCGCACGTGCCGTCGGCGCCGATCACGCCGATGCAGCGAACACAGCGCAAAAAGCCGTTTTGGAAGCTCACCAGGCCCTTGCCCCGGAAGCTCGTGCCGCCAAGCTCGGGGGGCGGCGACCAGCGCGGCACGTCGGGTCCGTCTCGGACATCGGCGCCGAACATCCCTTCGGGACGGCCCTGGGCATCGACGCGCGCCGCGCGGGTGGTCACACGCTCGAACACCTTGTCGCGCAGATCGTCGCTGGCGCGATCCACGCGGCCCACCTCGTAGAGCACGCGGCCGTTCGCGTCGCGCAGCACGAGGTGGACCCACAGCTCGCGTTCTTGGCTGAAGCCGGCGGGCACCCGGTGCCCCGCCCCCGTGTTCTCGATTTCGATGGGGATCTCGACGCGCCCGCCGCGCCTCCCGGCCGCACCGATGTCAAAGCGCATGGCCGCCCGCAGCAAGAGGTCGCGCCGTGTCCGAGACGAAAGCGGCACGCCGTTTTGATCGATGCTCGGCTCATCGACGAGCTCATCGGGAAACTCCAACGCCAGCGGCAAATCGACCCCGGAAAGGTAGTGCGTGGTGACATCGCCGACGTCGCTCGAGCTGGTGGCGACCGCCGCCCTCACCAGCTCCCCCGGTGCCTTGCTCACGAAGCGAGTGCCCTCGGGACAGCCTGCGCGGGCCTCCGCGGACGCCCCCGGATCGGGCTCGCAGACGCCGGGAAACGCGCTCATGTGGCAGTCTTGGCAGCTCGCAGGCGTGCGCCCCGCGCGCCGTTCGTCGTCGGCCCAAGTGGCCCACTCCGAATACGCGTTGCGCAGGCGTTTGAAGTGCTCGCCCTGGCGCGCGCCGAGCACGTCGCTACCGAAGAGCCGCACGTCGTGGCACGCGCCGCACATCTCGGAGGAGCGCAAATAGCGCTTGGTTTCAGCCTCGGGGCGCGCGTGCACCAGGGGCTCGTTGGGGGACGCGCCGCCATTCGCGCGGCCGAGCAGCAACGTCTCGGGGCGAAGATCGTAGGCACTGTTGGCGATACCGACGAGGCCCCGACGGTCCTCCGGGCGAGCCTCGAAAACCTGTCCCGTCACGAAGGAGACCCACGTCGGGTTGCCGGTGTAGCCGCGGCTCCCGCTGCGTCCGACGGGGCCGTGCACCATGTGACAGAAGCCGCACGAAATGCCCTCCAGCGCGCGCTCGTCGAGCAGGTCCTTCACGGGCAAACGCGTCTTCGGGTCGCCGCGCGAGAGGCCCTCCCATGGCTCTAAGTCGCGCGTGCGGTTCTCCATCGGCGAGTGACAGTTGGTGCACCAATGTTCGCCGCCGGAGCCTGTGATCGCGACGCCGCTCGTGCGGTCGCGGCAGGCCGTGCGCGGGTCGGCGCGCCGCAAAATTCCCGCGCCGTTGGGGCAGTCGTCGCTGCGACCGACCTGCTCTTGCACCAGGATCTCGAGCCCGTTGAAGAGCGGACTGCGCACCGAATGGGCCATGATCGAGCGGCGCCACTCGGCCGCCTGGCGCGGGTGGCAGCTCGCGCAATCGGTGGCCTGCGTGTCGGCCTCGCGCAGCGGCGGCGTCGGGGGAACGGCGCGTGCGGCGGCGGTCGACGGCCCCACCGTGGGCGCTTCGGGGATCGCGGCATAGGCCACCGCAGCCACCGCCAGGCCCAATACGATGGGCAAGAGGGCGGTCACCGTGGGTCGTTTCGTGCGCGGCGCGGCCTCCGCCCGGGCGACCGCGCGGGGCTTCGCAGGCTCGGCGCGCCGCGCAGGCTGGGCTCGCTTCGACGGCGGCAACGCGGGCGTCTCGTTTGTGCTCAAAGGATCGGCGCGGTCGCCGCTCGCCGCGCTCAGCGTCGACAGCTCGGAGACCACGAAGCGCGCAGTCTGCGGGCGCCGCCCCGCGTGGGGATCGAGCAGCCGCAGCACGAGCGCCTGGAGGCCCGGCGGGAGGGCCTGGGCGATGGAGTCTTCAAAGGGCGGCGCGCCCCGCGCGGCGGCTTCGCCGAGGGCGTGACGAAGCCCGGCACCCGCGAAAGGGTGCTCCCCGGTCAGCACGCGGTAGGCGATGAGCCCGAGCACGTAGCGATTGGCGGCATTGTCCCAAAGCGCGCCTGAGGCCTGTTCGGGCGGCGTCCACAGGGCCTCCGCGGTGTGCGTGCGCGCGGTCTCAGAGGGCGACGCCGAGAGCAACGCTCCCACCAACGTGGGCGCCACAAACACCCACCTGTCGCCGTCGCGGATCACGAGCTTCGAGCCCAAGGGACCGGGGAACAGCCTGGCCCCCTCGCACGCGGCGAGCGCCGTCGCGAGGCTCTTGATGACGGCCATGGCTTCGGCGAAGGGCCACGGTCCCGGTTTTTCGCGAAGGACCTCGTGCAACGCCGCGCCGCTTCGCCGCAGCAGCCACGGCCCATCGTCGTCGATGCCGCCGTCCGCGAAGCCTCCGACCCCCGCGCTTCCCAGCTCCAACAGGCGTTCGGCGACGGCCATATCGTTGGTGCTCAAACGATACAGCTCGCCGCCATCCGCGAGGGTCCAGCGCGCTGCGCTGCCCAGCGCGTCTGCCTGCGTTTCGAGGTGAAGCCCTGCGTCCGAGGGGCTTCGCCGGTTCACCGGCGTCCCTCACCGCCACGCGGCGGGGCCGTTGCGCTCGCCGTTGCACCCGTGGGCGGTGCGCCGTCGGTGGCGCGGGGCATGACGAAATAGGTGATTAGGCCGGCTACGATGCTCAGGGCGACGATCACGGCGATGGCGCCGAGGGTGCTCACGTCGCGGGGTGCGGAGGCGCGCTCCACGAGCGCTACGGTGTCTAGGCGTGGCGGTTCCGCCTTCGGTTCGGGCTTCGCGGGGGCGTCGGGCTTCGCGGGGGCGTCGTCGTCCGCGGGCTCACGCCCGCGGTCGGCCTCCTTCCCGCGGTCGTCGTTCTTCGTGTCGCGGGTTGGCGTCGTCGTGGCGGTGGTGGTGCGGGATCCCCGCGATGCGCCGCCTCCTGCGCTTTGGAACGGCGCTAGCCTTTCGATCACCTCTTCGGCGGACGATGGGCGGTCCTCGGGGGCCTTCTCCAAGAGCTGAAACACGAGGTCTTCGATGCCCTTCGGTAGCCCTTCGCGTACGTCTTCGGAGAACGGTGGGGGCTCGGCGGTGCACTGCATGTTGAGCAGCTCGCGCGGCGATGCCGACACGAAGGGCGCCTTTCCTTCGAGCATTTCGTACAGCACGAGGCCGAGCGCGTAGAGGTCGGTGCGGTGGTCGATGGCCCGCGCGTCGATTTGTTCGGGGCTCATGTATTGCAGCGTCCCGACGCTCTGCGTGGTCGCTTTTTGCAGCTCGGCGAGCACCTTGGCCACGCCGAAATCCATCACCTTGAGGCCCCCCGCGCCCATCACCATCACGTTCTCGGGCTTCAAATCGCGATGCACGATCGCCGGCACTTGACCGTGCGCGGCCGACAAAGCCCCCGCGATCGCCGAACCGTGCGCCACCGTCGTCGTCCACGACAGCCGACCCTTGTCGATGAGCACCTCGCGCAGCGTTTTTCCGTCGAGCAGCTCGAGCACCATCACGAGCTCGCCGTTGGCCTCCAGGCTCGCCAGGCTGCGCACGATGTTGGGGTGCTCCAGGTGCGCCAAAATGCGCATTTCGTTGAGGAATAGCCGCCGCCCCTCGGCGCTTTTTGCAAGCTCTGGCCGCAGCACCTTGAGCGCCACTTTGCGCTTCGAGAGGCGCTCTTCCCCCTCGTAGACCTTGCCCATGCCCCCTTCACCGATCAGCCTCAAGACTGCGTAGTCGCCGAGATCCATCATCACCCGTTTGGTCTCCTCGCCGCGGTCCGCATGGGCATGTCCGTCCATCCACGATAATACGCACGGGACCCCGGGAGGGCTTACACTGCCCGCTGGTCCCGCACACAAGCCTATGTTTTCGCCTCGCACCCCCCGCCTTTTGCCCCTGATCGCCCTGTTTTTGACCCTCGGCTGCACGCGCGCGCCGGACGAGCTGGCCCCACCGCCCGCCTCCTCGACCCCCGCAGGGCCCGCGGTCGCTCCCCTCACCTACGCTGCGCCCGGCACCTGGACCCTGGTCGAGTCCCACGAGCGAGGGGACCGCCGCGCGACGTACAAGACGCCGAAGGCCGCCGCCGACAAAGAAGAGCCCGAGCTGTCGGTGTGGTTCTACGGCACGGGCTCGAAGGGGGACCCCAAGCCGCACGTCGAGGAGTGGCTGCGTTTCTTCGATGGCGACCCGACCCACGACGCCAAACACGAAGACGTCACCGAGAACGGCGTAGCGATGGAGCTCGTGGAGATCTCGGGCACCTACAAGATGCCCATCGGCCCGCCCGTGGGGCCCAACAAGAAGACGCCCATGCAGATGGTCAAAGAGGGTTATGCCATGTTGATCGGCGTGGTGAAGACGAAGGACCGCGGCAACTGGTTCTTTCGCTTGATTGGCCCCAAAGACTCGGTGGAGAGCGCCAAATCGGGGTTCCGAACCATGTTGAGCGAGTCGAAGTAGGGCGCGCGCTCAGTCTGCTTTGAAGTAAGGCACGGGTCGGCGTTGTCGCCACGGCATGGCCTCTTCGAGCTGCCGCGACAAAGCGAACACCAGCCCGTCTTGACCGGGCTTGGCGCCGATCTGGACACCGAAGGGTAGACCGGAGGGCAGAAGCCCGGCTGGAATGTTGGCCGCGGGCCCCTTCGCGACGTTGAAGAGCGCGGTAAATGAGCCGCACGGCGCGATGGCCTCGAACTGTTCGCGGGGTGGGAGATCACGGTGCTCACCGACCCGCGGCGGCGCCACGGGCACGGTGGGTGAGAGCAGAATGTCGGCGTCGCCAAACATCGTTGCCAGGCGCTGTGCGAGCGTCTTTCGTGCGGCCTCCACGACGGCGGGATCGAGCTTCCTGCCCTCGGCGCGCAGCCAGCGGGTGACGGCCTCCAAGCGGCCCTCGCCGGGGGTTGGAACGGAGGCGAGCTGGGCCTGCCAAAGGGGAAGAAACTCCTCGACGGTGCCGTTGACCTTGGGCGCTTCTTCGACCTCGTGACCCATGTCGGCGAGGATTTTTGCGACCTTCCGCACGCCGTCGGCGATGACAGGATCGACGCTGCAAATGGGCGTGGTCAGGGCCACTCGCACCCGCAGGCGTCGCGGCGCGTGCTGGCAATGACTGAGACAAAAATCGCCGCCGTGGTGCAGGTGGCCGTCGGCGTGGCCGCGCAAGACGTCCATCATCGCGGCGGCGTCTTCGACGTAGTGCGCAAGGGGCCCGGCAACACTGAGGCCCAGGGTGTTGACCTTGCCATGGAGGTTGCCCGTGAGCGAAAGGGAAGGTTTGAAGCCATAGAGGTGGCAAAAGGCCGATGGAATGCGGATGGATCCACCGCCGTCCGAACCGTGGGCCAAGGGGATGAGCCCCGCGGCGACGGCCGCCCCCGAGCCTCCGCTGGAGCCACCGGGGGTGTGGTCCAGGTTCCAGGGGTTACGGGTAGGTGGGTGGATCTTGGGCTCGGTAATGGGAAGGACGCCCATCTCCGAGGTGGAGAGCTTGCCAAGGAACACGAAGCCCGCGCGCTTGAGCAGCTTGGCCTCGGGCCCATCGAAGGGGGAGACGAACCACTTGTAGGCGTTGGAGCCGAACTTCGTCGGGGTGCCGAACATGGGCACCAGATCCTTGATGCCACAGGGGACGCCGTTGAAGATTCCAAGCTTGTGCGGCGGGAGATCGCGCGCCCGGCGGTCGGCCAGGTGGGCCGCGAGCAGGCTGCGCCGACGCAGCACCGTAACAAACGCGTTGAGCTCGCCGTCGTAGCGATCGATGCGTTCGAGGAAGAGCTTGGTAAGCTCGACCGAAGACACTTCGCGGCGGCGAATGCGCCCGGCCAGGTCGAGGGCGGAAAGCTGAAGAAGGTCGGTCACGGAGCTGCGTGTAGCAGGGCGGCGCGCGCCCCACTACCCGAAAGCGCGCGCGCTCACGGACAGACGACAAATGCGCTGCCGTAGCAGCTCGCGTCGAAGCAGTCCTTCTTGCCGTCGCCGTCGTTGTCCAGGCCGTCGTGGCAGCTCGTGTCGTCGTTCTCGGCGTTGCAGCTCGTGACGGCGGGGCTGGCTTGGCAGGAGAAGTCGGCGCAGTCTTTGTAGCCGTTGCCGTCGTTGTCGATGCCGTCGGTGCAGGAAGCCTCGTCGTTCTCCCCATCGCACGCCAGGACGGAGGGGTGGGACAGGCAGTGGAAGTCGCTGCAATCGGCGTAGCCATTGCCGTCGTCGTCCTGGAGGTTCGCGCAGGCGACGTCGTTTGACTCGGACATTTTCGGAACCAGGCATTGCTCGGTGGCGCAGTCCACCGCGAAGTCACCCTGCGAACAAGACAGCCAGTTGCCGTTCGCGCAGGCCACGACCGTCTGGCAGATGGTGCCGCTCGACCAACAAGCCGGTGTGGTGCCGTTGCGCGCGGCACAGTAGACAGGGTAGCTCGGGGTCAAGGGGCAGGTCGACGGGGTCGCGACGCAGTCGTGGTAGGTGCAATTGACGACCATCTCGATGGCAGACTGCTCTTGACTGCAGGCGACCTCTTCCCCGTCGCACACCTTGACGCTGGCGCAGTCCACGTCGCTTGTCCAACACTTCTGCCCACCGCAGCTCACCGGGTGGTCGGGAGGACAGCCGTTTCCGCCGCCGCCGCTGCCGCTGGTGGCCGAGCTCGAGCTCGCGCTGGTGCTGGTGCTGGAGCCGCCGCCGACCCCCGTGCTGGTGGTTGCCGCGGAGGTGCTCGGATCGCACTCGTAGAACGCGTTGACCAGATCGCCACAAGCTTGATCGTGAATCTCGACGGTGCTCGTCCCGGTATAGATCGTCGCGATGACCCCCGGATCCTCGTCCCCCGTCGCGATGGTGTAGCCCGGCCCGGTGCAGACGTACGAGAGCTTGACGAGGCAATCCAGGAGATCGGGGGCAAGGGCCTCACAGGTTTGCGCGATCTCCTCACACTCCGCTTTGCATTGGCTGCGATCGAGCTCCCCGCAATTTTCGCCGTCTTGAATCGCGCTGCAATATTCGCCGCACGACGTCCCCTTGCTGCCGCCCCCTCCGCCGCTCGATCGCGACTCGCAGCCGCTCACACAGCCTGCCGAAAGCCAAGCCAGAAAAAGCAATCCCCGGTACGTAACCCTCATATCTGAAAATTGAGCAGGTCTCTTCCACGGCGTCAACGGGCCTCCTCCGTGGTCTCGTGCAGGTCGCGCAAAGTCCAAGCGGAGGGTGGAATGTTTGATGGAAGCGGCTCGCGCGGCGCAATCCTCCTTAGGTTCCTCCAATCTGGAGTCCGGACCGCCGAAAAGCACCTCATGAAAAATCCTCCCTCCGGGCGCCGCGTGCGGCTCATCACCCGCACGTCCCGAGCCTCGGCGCTCTTCGCGATGGGGGTCCTTTGCCAATGCGGCGGCACGACCGTGCCCCTCGACGGCGCGCCGGGGTCGGAGAACACCGGTCAAGCTGTATCAGCGCTTACGCTGGCGAACGTGGTCCTGGGGCCCTTGGCCACGCCCGGAGCGTGGCTCGGCTCGGCCCTCGACGGTGTCCGAGACGTGGACCAGGACGGTTACGACGACATCCTCGTGGGGGCCCTTGGCGAGGAGGCTGTCTATTTCTTTCGAGGTGGCCCGAACGGGCTCGACGCCAACCCAGCTTGGACGCTGACCCTGGTCGGCTCCGGACTGGGCTCCGCGGTCGCTGGCGCTGGCGACGTCAACGGAGACGGCTACGCGGACGTGCTGCTGGGCATGCCTACGGGACAGGGCCGCGCCGACCTCTACTACGGCGGACCGGCGGGTCTTTCGGGCGTCCCAGGTTGGAGCGGCTTGGCGCAAGGCGCGGCGGCAACAGCCTTCGGCAGCGAGGTCGCGAGCGCGGGCGACGTGAACGCGGATGGCTTCGACGATATCCTGATCAGCGAGCACGATGCGCTGGGTGGAGCCGTACACCTGTTTCTTGGCGGTCCAGCCGGTCCGAACGCCAGCGCGGACTGGTCGGCCCACGCACCGCCAGCGCCGTTTATCGGCACCTTCGGCTCGTCACTGGCAGCTCTCGGCGATGCCAACGGGGACGGCTACGACGATGTTGTCATTGGCACTTCCGGGTCGCCTTTTTCCGACTATTTTTGCGATCTCGCCTGCCTCGACGCCTCGGGTGGCTGCACCGGTTGCTGTTGCGGCACGATGGCATTTCCGGCGACCGCCCACGCCCAGGTATTTCTGGGTGGTGCGACGGGTCTGCAGTCGACCCCTGCCCTCGACCTTCCCTTTCCAGACCCCTTGGGGATGAACGCGATCATCGCGGTCGGTGGGGTCGGCGACCTGAACGGGGATGGCTTTTCGGATCTTGCCTTGGGCCTTACCAATGAATGGAACACAGGCCAGGTCGTGGTGCACCTGGGCTCGGCGTCCGGCATCGACGCGCTGCCGGCCTGGTCGATGTCCGACCCCTTCCCCGGAAGCGCGTTCGGTGCGTCGGTCACGGGCCCGGGGGACATGGACGGAGACGGCCTCGACGACTTGCTCGTGGGCTCCTACTGCTTTGGAGCGCCCACCTGGATCTGTGAGGGTCGGGTCTACCTTTTTTCTGGCATGGTCGGTGGCTTGACGCCCCTCCCCTCGTGGGTCGCCGACCCCACCGACGAAGATTTCACGCTGCTCGGCGTGGACGTCGCACGCGCGGGCGATCTCGACGGCGATGGAGCAGCGGACATGCTGGCGAGCGCCCCCGGTTTTCCAGGATTCCCCGCCGAAGGCCGGGTGTACGCCTTCTACGGCGACGCGTGTGCGGGCGTCCCCGAGGGCGCCGCGTGCAACGATCACGACGCCTGTACGCAAGTCGATGCCTGCCAATCGGGCGTGTGCGTGGGAGGCTCGCCGGTGGTCTGTACGGCGCTCGATGCTTGCCACGATGTGGGCAGTTGCGACGCAACGACGGGGCTGTGCACGACGCCGGCCGCGGCGGACGGTGCGCCCTGCGACGACGGTGACGCGTGCACGCAAGTCGATGCCTGCCAATCGGGCGTGTGCGTTGGCGGCTCGCCCGTGATCTGTACGGCGCTCGATGCTTGCCACGATGTGGGCAGTTGCGACGCAACGACGGGGCTGTGCACGACGCCGGCCGCGGCGGACGGTGCGCCCTGCGACGACGGTGACGCGTGCACGCAAGTCGATGCCTGCCAATCGGGCGTGTGCGTGGGAGGCTCACCGGTGGTCTGTACGGCGCTCGATGCTTGCCACGATGTGGGCAGTTGCGACGCAGCCACGGGGCTGTGCGCGACGCCGGCCGCGGCGGACGGCGCACTCTGCGACGACGGTGACGCGTGTACGCAAGGCGATGCCTGCCAATCCGGCGTGTGCTCGGGCAATCCCGTGGTGTGCAACGCGATCGACGAGTGTCATGCGGCGGGCGCCTGCGATGCTGCAAACGGCCTGTGCTCGAACGTTCCGCAGCCGGATGGCGTGGCCTGCTCTCTCGGGCTCTGCGTGGGTGGCGTGTGTGTCCCACCGGAGGTGGACGATGACGATCCTGCCGATGCCGAGCAACTCACCGCGTCGGGGGGCTGTGCCCTGGGGCCCTCCAAGCCCGCAGCGTTTCCGTTCGGTCTAGCGGGGTTGGCAATGCTCGTGGGGATGCGCCGCCTGCGGCGGTCGCGGGCTAGCGCTTCCCCGGGCCCTTGCCCGTCTGCTTCGCGCTCGTGATGGCGCTCGACAGCGTGGCGGCCAGCTTGGCCTGAAAGCCACCGAGGCTCGATGCCGAGACCGCACGGGCGGCCTTGCCGAGCACGGTGTCGACGCGCAGACTGGCATCTTCGATTGCGCCTTGGAGGGGCGTGCGTGTGTGATGTCGGATCGGACGAATCACACCGTTGGGCCAGCAAATTTGCGCCGAAACGCCCATGCGCAGCAGGCGGTCGTTCCAGCGGTCATCGCTGCCGCGGAGCAGATCCACGGCCGTGGTCAGGCCGATGACGTCGGGGGACGCGCTCTTGTAGCCAATGACGAGCAGCGGTCGGTTGGCGATGCGCGCGCCTTCGATGTCGGGCTCCGAGAAGGCGGCCAGCGAGAAGCTCATGCCGGGGTGCGTGTGCCAAAGGACGGAGCCCCACGATGGTCGCACCGCAACATGGGTCGCCTTGCCATCGGAGCAGCGCACCAGGCCGACGAGGATCACGAGGTCGCCCTTGCGCACGAAATAGCAAGCTCCGCCGAGCTCGCGTTTGATCCGCGTCGACTCCACGAGCAGCTCTGCGGCTGCCTCGAAGAACGCCGCGGATCCACGCACTTCAGGGGTCCCCGCGATGGGATCGTGGCGGCTCGCCTTGCCCATCTCGTGGGCTTCCTTCACCAGATCGTCGAGGTCGTCCGCCATGGCGGGATAGCTTAGCCGAAATTCGGTCGCGGCCCTGGACTTCTTGCTCGTCGAATGTCTCGGACAGGGCGCGCGACCGGGGCTGGGGCTAGGGGCAGATTTCGGTGGTGCTGGCCTGGTTGCCCACCGTCGCCGCCGTCGCGCGGGCAACGAACGGGAGGCCTCGGAACCAATCGCAGCCCGCGCCGCAGGCGAAGCTGCTCACGGGGCCGGCGACGTTGGTGAAGGTCATGTCGACCGTGAACGGCGCACAGACAGGGACGTTACCGTCGTCGTCCACGCGGACGACGTAGGCGGCGCTGGTGCCGGGGTTCGAGTACTTCGGGCTGCGGCCGACGGCGACGAAGCCGCCGCCCAGCATGGGCGCGAAGGCGTTGAAGCCCGTGCCGGCGTACGTCTTCTGCCACGTTCCAGGCACGTTCGGGCCAGTGTTTCCGTTGCCGTCGGTCGTGAACAGGAAGCCGTCTTTCGTCGACGAGGTGCCCGTCGGCGCGTAGGTGGTGGCCAGGGCGAAGCCCGTGGGGATCTCGCTGATCCTCACCGTCGAAGAATAGGAGTGGCCATCGATCTTCTGCGCCCAGATGAGGCCGCCCGAGGCCGGATCGAGGGCGAGGGTCCAGATGTCGGCGTCGCTGCCGAGCACATCGGCCGTCGCGCCGGCGAGCATGATGTTCCCGGAGGAGGCCTGGAGCACATCCGTGGCACCGACGTGCTGATTGTAGGCGTGGCGCGTGGACCACTGGTAATAGCCCGAGCGATCGAGGGCCATGGCCCAGAACGAGTCGGCCGCCGACGTGCTGCCTGCCACGACGAAGCCGCCGCCCGCGGCCTGTACGACCGATGTAGCCGAAGTGTTCTTGCGCGCCGGGTCGTTGTAAAATAGCGACCAAGACAGCGCCTCGGCGTTGATCATCGCGCCCGACGCGCCGTCGAGCTCGAGGAAGAAGGCGGTCTGTGCGACGTCGTAGAGCGCACCCGACGGGGTGAACGAGGTGGTCGGTCCGACCGTGACGATGTTGCCGTCGGAGGTCTCGATGACGTCGAAGGCCTCTTCATGCTTGTTGCCTGTGCCACCGAATGCAGCCTGCCAAACGACACCGCCGTTCGGGTCGAGGCGGAGGACCCACACGTCCTTCGATGAGCTCGGTGAGCCGGTCTTCGTGTAGCCAGCCACCACGATATCGCCATTGGCAGCTTCGATGACCGCCGCAGCAGACTCGTCGCTTGCACCGCCATAGCTCTTCTCCCAGAGCGGCACGCCGAGGTGATTGACCTTCGCGACGTACACGTCGGTGCTGCCGTTGATGTACGTATCGCCCACGAACACCGCGCCGCCGGTGACCGTACCTGTCACCGCCTCGGCGTGCAGGAGGGTAGATCCGATGACGTACGTGAATGGCGTCTCGTCGGTGAAGCCATCACAGTCGTTGTCGAGACCGTCGTTGATCTCGACGCCCGGCGACAGGTCGGCATTGCAAGCGATGGCTCCACCCGAGCAAGCCGTCGTCCCGGCCGAGCAGATGCCATAGAGCCCAGTGTTGCTCTCCTTGTGCTCGACCCCGAAGCGCTGCTCCTCGTCGATGACCACGAGCCCCAGGTTCTTGAGCTCCACGTCCTTCGAGAGCAGCCGGTGCGTGCCGATGACGATGTCCACC